>PLTD01000131.1:3499-11892 GCA_003165335.1 Rhodospirillales bacterium
TCTGCCAGGACCAGGTGACGACATCCAGCTTGTCCCACGGCAGACGCATGGCGAAAGCGGCCGAGGTTGCGTCGCAGATGGTAAGCCCCTCGCGATCCGCCGGGATCCAGTCGCCGTTGGGAACCCGGACGCCCGATGTGGTGCCGTTCCAGGTAAAGACCACGTCGCGGCTGAAATCGACCGCCGCCAGGTCCGGCAGCTTGCCGTAATCGGCCGTGGTGGATTTGACGCCCTGCAGCTTCAGTTGTTTGACGACGTCAGTGATCCAGTCGGATCCGAAGCTTTCCCAGGCCAGCATTTCGACCGGGCGGGAGCCCAGCAGCGACCACAGCGCCATTTCGACCGCGCCGGTATCCGACGCAGGCACGATGCCGATGCGATAATCTGCGGGCAGGCCCAACAGCTTGCGGCTGCGGTCCAGGACCTCGCCCAGCTTGGCCTTGCCGATTTTGGAACGGTGAGAACGGCCCAGAGCGGCATCCTTCAACTGGTCGATCGACCAGCCGGGGCGCTTTGCGCAGGGACCTGAGGAGAAATTGGGGGAGGACGGACGAAGCGAAGGCTTCGGTGCGGAAACAGTCATGCTAACTATTCCTTCCAGAATAGAGCGACCCGGTGGGGGGTCGTGGCCCGCCGCCGGTGATATACGACCAGCCCGATTCGGTCAAATGCCGATTTGCAATGCAGCGATGCTCGCGTCGGCGATGCTCAGGAGTATACCCCCCTCCGTCATTGCGATCCCGGACGCTGTGCGCTCTCGACTGCGAAAAGCAAAGGGCCCCCTCGGGGCCGGAAACAATTCAGAGTCCCAGGCACGAACAGTCCTGGATTACCGCGTCCCTCCGCTCCACGCAATTGTCTCTTTGAGTTGGGTTACAGTGTGGTTATTGCGCGTAAGCAGGATGCCCAGGGCCGGGAGGCCGCCCGCCCCTCGGCGCGGATCGATAGGGCAGCGGGGAAGATATCTCAGACCGCTCCCCTGCTGCAGCAGATCATCGGTTCAATCCCTTCCCACCGACAGCCCAGCCCCACCCGTTGACATCCTCATAATTTCGATAATTTTAGAAATCTGGAAAAGATAAACACCATTGCCGCGCTTGCGGCGCTCGCTCAGGAATCCGGCCTCGATGTGTTTCGGCTGCTGGTGCAGGCCGGCCCGGAAGGCTTGCCGGCCGGGCGTATCGGGGAGCGGCTGGGGCTTGCCCCGCCCACTCTGTCCTTTCACCTCAATCAGCTTCGCCATGCCGGCCTTGTCACATACCGGCGTGAAAGGCGGTCACTGATCTATGCGGCCGAATATCCGGCGATGAACAGCCTGGTCGCCTACCTGACCGAAAATTGCTGCGGCGGCGCGGTGTCCTGCGCCCCGGCCTGCGCCCCCGAAACATCGAACAACCCAAACGGAAATCGGCATGAAACGCCTGCATGTGCATATCAGGGTCGAGGAATTGGCCCAGTCCATCCGGTTTTACACTGCGCTTTTCGCGGCAGAGCCGACCGTGGCCAAGCCGGACTATGCCAAATGGATGCTCGACGACCCGCGCGTGAATTTCGCGATCTCGTCCCGCGGCGGGCCTGCCGGCACCGATCATTTCGGAATCCAGGCCGAGACGGAGGGGGAGTTGCAGGAGGTCTACGGCAGGCTGCGGACGGCCGGACGGCCGGTGGTGGTAGAAGGCAAGACCACCTGCTGCTATGCCAACTCGGAAAAATCCTGGATCGGCGATCCGCAGGGCATCGCCTGGGAGGCCTTCCTCACATCGGGCGAAAGTACCGTCTATGGCAAGGATCCGGGCTTAAGCCCCATCCAACCAAAGGCGAAAAGCGCCTGCTGCGCTCCCACCCCGGCGGCGGCGTAAAGCGCCATGGCAGACACGGTCAAAAACGTCCTGTTCCTCTGCACCGGCAATACCGCCCGCAGCATCCTGGCCGAGGCGCTCATCGACCATTGGGGCCAAGGGCGGTTCAAAGGCTACAGCGCCGGCAGCTATCCCAAGGGCACGGTCAATCCGCTGGCCATCGAATTGCTATCACAGTTCGGCATGCCGACCCGGGACATGCGCAGCAAAAGCTGGGACGAGTTCGCGGCGCCCGGCGCGCCGGTGATGGATTTCGTCTTCACGGTCTGCGATCAGGCCGCCGGCGAACAATGCCCGATCTGGCCGGGTCACCCGATCACGGCCCATTGGGGCGTTCCAGACCCGGCCGCCGCCGAGGGCAGCCACGCGATGCGGATGCTCGCCTTCCGCGAAGCCTTCAGCAAGCTTGAGCGCCGCATCAAACTCTTCGTCGAGCTGCGCGCAGCGCTCGACAGCAAGACCATGCAGGCCAAGGTCGATCATATCGGCCACCTCGACGACCGGTCCGCGGGCAAGGGCTCGTGAGTTCATCGCTTGCGGCGCGTCCGAAGGGGCTGGTGCGCGCCGTCGCCCGCGCCGCCCTGGTCGAGCTGATCGCCACGGCCTTTCTGCTGATCGCCGTCGTTGGCTCCGGCATCATGGCTGAGCGGCTTTGCGGCGGGAATATCGGCCTGGCTCTGCTCGCCAACTCGATTGCGACCGGCGGGGCGCTCATCCTGGCTTTCGGGGGGTGCCCATATGAACCCCGTCGTCACGCTTGCGACGGCGGCGACGCGCGGCCTGGAGTGGCATGCCGTGCCGGCCTATATCGGCGCGCAGATTGCCGGCGCCGTCCTCGGCGTTTGGATCGCCCATGTCATGTTCGAACTGCCGATTTTGCAGCTGTCGCATCACATCCGCACCGGCCCGGCCCAATGGGTGGCAGAGGTCGTGGCCACTCTCGGGCTCTTGATGGTCATATGGGGCTGCCGCGCCTATCGCGCCCCGGTGGCACCTTTCGCGGTCGCGGCCTATATCACGGGCGCCTACTGGTTCACCGCCTCGACCTCATTCGCCAACCCGGCCGTGACAATCGCACGTTCGCTGACGGACAGTTTCGCCGGCATCCGGCCTGTCGATGCCCCCGGCTTCATCCTGGCGCAGCTAGCCGCCCTGGCCCTGGCGCTCCCGCTCCTCCGTTGGCACGGGACCGAAAGTTGAGGCTTTGAGCGGGACAGCCCGCGGCTATCACTGCTCCGGGTGGAAAATCGCGCGGAACAGGCGGCGCGTCGTCGGCGTCATATTCTTGTCGTCGGGGTCGAGAAAATCGTCCGCATGGGCCAGACGCTTTGCGTAGGCCGCCTCGAACACCCGCTTCACCACACCCGGCGAAACCTCCTCCCGGTCATAGCCCGGCATGAAGCCGATCAGCTGATACCCGGCCCGCTCAAGCGCCATCTGCATATAGGGCAACTTCATGGTGGCCAGCCCATAAATGAACCCCGCCCCCATCGCCAACCCCATTTTCTCCCCCAGTTCCATCGCCAGCACGGCCAGCTTCGTCCCGCGGTGCGCCGGCGCGATCGCGCCCAGCCGCACGTAAATCGTCAGCGCATCCGGCTGGCGTTCCCATGAGCCCATGCCGGCGATCTCATCGCCCTGCCAGATCAACAACGCCAGGACATTCTTGTCGGCGTCTTCACCCAGCACGACATCGTCGTGATAGAATTTCTCGGTCAGATAGACGCTGCCTGCGCCGACCGAAACGCCGGGAAACCACGCGCGCAAATGCGCGATCAGCGGGCCTATATCCGACGTCTGCACCCGCGCATAGCGATAACCGTCCGGCAGGGGAACCATCGCCGATATTTCGTCCACGGTCGGCCACTGCATAGATATTTGTCCGTGCGTTCGCCGCGGCGGTTAGGGTCTAAGGACGGTTTACCGCCCCCCCCCGCAATAGCGACTCGATTTGAAGTCATGTGTAGCGCGGAACTGCGCTGCAAACACCAGCACAGACAGCAGGTTGAGTATCAGGAGGTACATTGCCGCGCTTGTCAGTTATAAACGGTACCGCTAGTATCCTTATAAATCACCAAGGGTCGGCAGCGTCAGCTGCGGCGCGATCCTAAGGGGCGTTGGCTGGGAAACATCATGGGCAAATTGGACGGACGGGTCGCGATCGTCACCAGCGGCGCACGCGGCATGGGGGGCAGCCATCTGCCGGGCCTTTGCGGCCGAGGGCGCTATCGTCACGATTGCCGACGTGTTGGACGAGGAAGGCCGGGCGCTGTCTGCCTCCATCGGCGACGGGGCCGAATACCGCCGGCTCGACGTCCGGGACGAAACCGCATGGCGCGAAATTGTCGCCGATCTCGACGCACGCTTTGGCCGCATCGACATATTGGTCAATAATGCAGGCGTGTCGCATCAGGTGGCGCTGGAAAATATCGACAAGGCGTCCGCCGAACGGGTCATCGGGATCAATCTCATCGGTCCCCTGCTCGGCATCGCGGCGGTAACCCCGATCATGAAGCGGCGCTGGTCCGGCGCGATCATCAACACCTCCTCGACCGACGGGTTGCGCGGCTCGAACGGCAAGGGCGCCTATGCGGCCAGCAAATGGGGCCTGCGCGGCCTGTCGAAAGTCGCGGCGATCGAATTGGGCGGCCACGGCATCCGGGTGAACTCCATCCATCCCGGCGCGGTCAACACGCCGATGGGCAATCCGCGGCAGGTCCCGGTCGAAATGATCAACGAACACCTGTCGATGGTGCCGATGCACCGGATGGGAAAGCCGACCGAGATCGCAGATCTCTGCATCTTCCTGGCCGGCGACGAGGCGTCATACGTGTCGGGCGCGGAAATCGCGATCGATGGCGGCTGGGCCGCCGGATATATTCAGCCTGCACACCCCGGCGCGCCCTATGTGCCGCCAAAGGCCGGTGTGTAATCCAACGAGGATTAACGATCAGAAAAGGAAGCGGGATATGGGACTGACATTGAAGCCCTTCGGCATTTTTAAGGTGTTTCCAACCCCCGACGGGACCTCGCAGACGCCGGGCCCGGTCGCCTTCCGATCGGCGTCGCGCTTCGACAATGCCACCTGGGAGAATGAGACCTTCGGCGCGGTCAAATTCCTGTTCGGCATGGGCAGCTATCTTCACGGCGCGGGCGGGGCGCATATCAATATCCGCGCAGCCCTGAAGACATCTGACGATGTCCGCTTCTATTTCGAATATATCTCCCGCGGCGATATGACGACTCATGCGCAGGGCAAAAGCCCGGTGATCCTGGCCGGGCAGATCGACATCGACCCGGCCAATGAAAAATACGCCTGGCTGAACCACACACAGCTTGTCGGCCGGGGAATGCTGACGCACGATCCGCTCTGCCAAACCTATGAGATGTATGTGTTGGTGTAACGACGGGCTGATTGCGCTGGCCCTCTTGGATCGGGCAAAGCTCAATAAATAGGATCGTCAACACCGAGTGAGAGCCGTCTGACCAACTCTGCGCGGGAGAGAGTGGCCGAATGGCTGCGGCGACGACGCGCGGCCATCAACACCGACACACCGACCCCGAATACCGCGATCGTCGGCGGCTCCGGCGCGCTCACGGTTCGTGCAATGTAGCCTAGGGAGGTAATGTTATAGCCCGTGGATTGCGAGCTGAGCGTGTAGCCGGATCCGTTGGTGGCTGCATAAATGGCGCCGCTCAGCGTTCCGCCGCCGCTCAGATTGACGCTGCGCTGGGGCGCCAGGATCGTACCCACGACAGAGCTGGAGGAATTCCCGGTCAGCGAGACGGTCGAGCCCGTGTTTTCGATATTGAAAATCACGTCGGCGCCCGTTCCCCGCCGGTCACCTGAATTTTCGAACTGCCGGTGAGCGAAAATGCACCGGTGACATTGATGATGAACTTTGCGCCGGAAATGCCGTTGTCGTTCAAGGTCAGCGTGCCGCTGTTGAGGCTGAGGCTGGTGATATCCAGCACATTCTCGCTGAGGCTGGTCACCGCATTCAGCGTGATCGATGAACTGCTGAGACTGATCGCGGTGTTTTGATATGCCGTCGCAAAGCCGGACGTGGCGCTGAGCGCCGTTGCGCTGGCCGCCGCAGCGTTGACGGCATTCACGGCGCTGGCAAGGCTGTAACTCGTATAGACCGAGCCTGTCAGATAATTGTTGGTCAAATCGGACGTTACGCCGATGTCCTCATAGACGTTTCCGTAGACTTCGTTGGGTGTGTTGCTATTGCCGCTTCCGTCGATCGTGTCACTCTTACCGAAGGCGAGATTGCCGGTGAGGCTAAAGCTGCCGGTGTCGCTGAAGGTGGAATTCGGGCCGACCAAAACGCCATAGCTCGTTGCGGCCCCCAGCGTGACCGGCGATGCCGACGCCCCGCCGCAGATGAACGAAACTGCCCCATAGCGAGAATCGCGGCCATCAGCGGCTTCGTTATGCCCCGACACCGAATTCGTTTCTCGCTTTTCGCAAGATTTCGGACAAAGAAATGAGCGCTCTGAGATGTCGGTGATCTGGGGCGATCTACCGGCAAAAATGCGAAGTTCGTGCGCATCCGTGCCATGTCCCTTCGAGACAGGTTTTCCGGATCGCCTTCTGCAATCGTGTTAACCGGTGAAATGGCGGACGCAGCGAAACAAAGGCCTGCGCCCGCACCCTATCCTATGATGCGCATGCACCTCAGGATGGGTGAATTAACGATAAATATATGTAACTTTGATGCCAACATCATAGATTTTCGTAAAGCCACACGAATAACCGTATTGCCGCAGTGGTCTCCAGTGTGCGCCACAATTACGGGGATACGCTCCGAGCCTTGTATCAGCTCAGCGAAGCATCCCCGGAACTCCCTGACCGGTCTTAACCCACCGGAATATTATAGAGCTTGGCGGCATTGTCGCTCAGCACCTTGCGCCGTGTCTCGGGCGTCAATGCGGCAAGGCCCGACGCGGCATAGCCCAGCGGGTCGGGGAACAGGCAGGTGGGGTGCGGGAAATCGGTCTCGAACATCACCTTGTCGGCGCCCAGCTGGCGGATCGTGTCGGCGATGTTGCGGCGTTCGAACCAGAACGAGGCCCAGACATTGCGCTCGAAATACTCGGCCGGGGTCAGAGCGAATTTCCGTCCCGCCGCGTTTTCCGCCAACTGGTATTCGATCGTCTCCAGCAGGAACGGAACCCAGCCGATACCGCTCTCCACCGAGACGAACTTGATCGTCGGGTGCCGGTCGAGGATGCCCGACAGCAGGATGTTGGCCATCACCCGCGCATTGCCGAAGAACAGCATCGAGGATCCGATGGCGAACTGGACATCCTGCGGCTGGCCCGGCCAGAACGAGGTGCCGTACCAGGCGATCGCCGAATCCGAGGCGCCGATATGAAAGTTTACCGGCATATCCAGGCCGGCGCATGTCTCCCAAAGCCTGTCCCAGTGGTGGTCGGTCAGGTCGGGCGTACCCGGAAGGTTATGCGGGTCAGAGTTGATATTGACGCCGCGCAGACCCATCGCCTTCGCCCGCTCGGTTTCCTTGGCGGATTGCGCGACATCCCACCAGGGCAACAGCGCCATCGGGAAGATGCGGCCCTTCGAATCCGCCTGAATTTCGGCCATCGCGTCGTTGAAGATCTGGATGCTGGCAAGGCGCAGTTCCGGGTCGACCTTGGTGGCGTTCTGGCCGCCGAAACCCAGCACGTTCGGATAGACGATCTGCGCGAAGATATTGGTGTCGTCCATGACCTTCAGCCGCGCCGCCGTATCGTAGGCCCCGGGGTGCACATCCTCGATCTGCCAGCCGAAGAATTCCAGCGAACGGGACTTCGATCCGTCCTTGCGGATGACCGAAATCGGGCTGGCGCCGTCGGACAGCGGGATATTGTCGTCGATCACCCAGCGGCGCTTGCCGTCCACCACCTTCACGCGCGGCACCCTGTCCTTAAGCCGGGCCGGCGCGCGGGAGGTCCATAGATCGTGGGGTTCGGACAGATGCGTGTCGGCATCGATGATCTTGATGCCGTCGATAAGGTCGGCCACCGAGGATGAGTCTAGGGGCATGGTCGTCTCCTGTTTGCGCCGCTCGCGAAACGCCGCGAGGGCATGAAATTAGTTCAAGGGTAAGTCTTGTGGTCCGCGCACGAGGCGGCCCGGCAATGCGCCGGTGGCCTCCCCATCGCGATAGACCGGAACGCCGCTCACGATCGTCGCCGTATAGCCGTCCGCCCGCTGAACCAGACGGCGCCCGCCGGCCGGCAGGTCGTGCTTGATCTCGGGCGGGTGCAGCCGCAAGCGGTCGAAATCGATGACATTGAGGTCGGCCTTGTATCCGGCCTTTACCAGCCCGCGATCGTTCAGGCCCATCAAATCGGCCGTGCCGTAGGCCAGTTTGCGCACGACATGCTGCACGGGCAGTGTCGGTCCGCGCTTTCGATCGCGCGCCCAGTGGCAGAGCAGATAGGTCGAATAGCTGGAATCGCAGATCGTGCCGTAATGTGCACCGCCGTCGCCCAGGCCCGGCACGATATCCGGCTCGCGCA
>PLTD01000199.1 GCA_003165335.1 Rhodospirillales bacterium
CACCAATTGAGGACAGGCTCTAGAGCCTGCACGAGATCGTAGGCGCCATTGAAAGCCGACCGGCACGGCACCGTCGCTCTGATCGGGCGGCGCAAGGCCGCGCTCGACCGCAGCTGACCGGCCGCTCGAAGAGGGCGGCACGGAACCGCCGCACCGCCGGCGTTTTGAACTTTCCGGGCTTCGCGCGAACGCCTTTGGACCCGAAATCGTACAGCCGGACCCGTTCAGGCAGCTTTCAGACCGTTTTCTGCCGACGCTAGGCACTTCGAAACCTTGATTTGGGTGAATCTTGAAAAAGGGAGATTAACCAATCTAGGATCTCCGCGGTCTTTTCTATTGCACTAACAAATTATCATCATTATGAACAAAGCGGCCTGGGGCTTTTTCCAAGGCGCAACCGAAAGGACCAAAAATGTCGTCATCATCGATCCGAAACCACCCCGAGGCGGTCGGAAGCCTCGGCAAACCGGGCCCGCTGCCCATGCAACCCCGCCTGGAGCTGTCTGACGCCCCGGTCTGGATCTCCAAGGCCGGCAAGAAACGCATCGGCCAGCGCTTCTGGTACGTCGTCCACGCGAGCGGCGAGTTCTCGACGAAATGCCGCGAGGAGAACAAGGCCGGCGCCGAGGCCGTGCTCGCCTCGTTCTGGCGCAAGTACATGACGGGCCTGTTGGGCGAACACGCCCCGGACGAACTGACGATCGCCGAAGTGCTGGATGACGATCACGCGCAGAAATTGAAGCTCGCGGTGACGCCCGCGAAAGAGCGCAACGCGCGGGTGGAAAAGCATCAGAACACCACCATCAAGCGGCTGATGGGCGGCCTGACGATCGGCGATTACAGGGAGCAGCACTCGATCGACTTCGTCGCAGACTACGTGAAGGAGCGCATGGACCACTACAAGGAGCACAAGGAGACGGAGCCGAAGGATCCGATGACGACGGCGCTGGCGCTGCTCAAGAGGGTCAAGAGGGCGGTCGAGTCCTTCGTTTCTCGCAAGGGACTGCTCTGGACTAAGGTCATCTATGTGCCGGAGCGCCGCAAACCGAAGCGGGCGGCGCGCTGGGCGCGCAAGCAGGAATTGGCGCGCCTGCTCTGGGGCTGTCTGTTCGAGATCGACAAGACGACCGGCAAGTTGAAGACCAAGGAGGTGGTCGGAGCCGACGGCAAGGTCAGGACCGTATGGATCCGCCATAAGGGCGAGAAGAAGCGCAGGCTCTATTACCTCAGCCGCCTGATCCGTTTCATCATCGAGACGGGCACCCGTCACGAGGTCTCGCTGATGATGACCTGGGGATACCGTCCCGACATCTCCTGCATCGACTGCGACGGCGAAGGGCACGGGCTGGTCCATCGCCGCGGCTACGAGGAAGAGGACACCACCAAGGCGCGTCCGTCTTCGCCGATCCATGCGCGTCTCGCGCTCATGCTGCGCCGGTGGGCGCGCATGGACGGCTACATCGACCGCCTCACGGGCGAGATCGTCCACGACGGCAAGGTCCGCTACCTGATCCGCAATGGCAAAAACCAGCCCTATCGCAACTACGTGGACAGGCCGTTCAAGACCCTGGTGCGGAGCGTGGGCCTGCGATGGATTACTGTGCACTCCCTTAAACACACCTCCGTCAACTTCTGTTATCAGGCCGGCAAGACGCGGTCCGCGACGGCGCTGATGTTGGGCACCACCGAGCGGACGCTCAATACGTATTACACCGACTGGAACGAGGAGGGTCACCACGCCGAAGTGCTCGCCGAGTTCGACGACCCGGCGAAGCGGGCGGCCTTCCGCAAGCTCCGTCACCACGATCCGCTGCCGCGGCCGCACCTGCGCCGCTACGTCAGGCCGGTCGCGGAAACCAACGTGACCGCGACGTGACCGTCGCCGCCGACCCCGTCCGCTCTACCGACGCCGCCGTCGCGCATCCCGCGCGATCGGCGGCACGTCGCCCCCCTTATCTCGGTTACGTCGGCCCCGCCGCGGTCGGGCTCCGCGACGGGGGACTGCCGGGCCGCGACGATGTGCTCGATTTCGGGGAAGATGAACTTTACCGAAACCCGAAGTCGCCGGAGGACATGGTGCGGCGCGGTTCCGCGCTGGCGCTTTTCATCGCCTGCACCGGCGCCACGGTGGAGGAGATTCCTTTAATCACCTACGATCCGGAACAGCCACTACGTGACTGGATCTACTTGCCCGGCGACGGCTTGGTCGCCGCCCGTACCGTGCCCTTGCCTGAGCTGGCCGCGATTGCGCTCCGCCATTACCGGGAAGTCGCCGACAAGATCACCAAATGCGACCGGTTGTTCGTCAATTGCGACGGCAACCCGCTGACCGTGAATACGATCCGCGCCCAATTCAACCGCGTCGGCCAGCGTATCGGCATCGCAGGTGGGCGCGTCCCCACCAGCCTGCGGCACGCATACATCGCCTGGCTCGATGCCGCCCCCCAGACGGAGGTCGCCGCCTATCTGCGCGGCTACAACTTCGTCGGTCAGATCCCGCCCACAAAACCGTTGCCGTCCGCCAGGCGCGACCTGGTCTGGACCTATCATCCTCTCGGCAGGCTCGACCGGGAAGAAATGCTGCGGTGGAAGGGCGCGGTCGCGCGGCGCGACGCCGCCCATCCGATGCCGGAGCTGACGCCCGCCGCCAAAAAGGCCTTTGCCGCAGCGAAGAAGCGGAAGGGTCACAAAATCTATCCGGGCGAACTCAAGGCAGCCGTGCGCAATGCGATCGCGTTGGGTCACGAGCCGAAGGCGGTGCTTGCCAATTACGGCGTGAGCCCGAAAACCCTGCACGATTACGTTCCGCGTCAGAGGCTCAACCCGCTCGCCGCCTTCGAGGACGTCATCCGGGCAAAGCTCGACGTGCCGGGGACGCCCACGCACGAAGCCCTGCTTGCGTGGCTGAAAAAAGAACACGGTGTCGTGGTGACGTTATGGAAGCTGCGCGACCAGCTTGGGCTATGGGGATACAAAGGGAAGCTCGGCGGAATGCGTCCGAGCCTCGTCGATCCACATCTCGACGAGATCCGCGCGACTATTCCGGAAGGCGGCGTCGCCGATCTCGACCTCGTCGTCCGGCTGCTCGCGAAAAAGGGCGTCACCCTAAGCGATAGCGGGCTCCGCGCCATCTTGCACCGCCGCGGAATCCCGCTGTCGACGATTCCCGTGGTCGCGTTCGACGGCAAGGTCGAGGTCGACGTCCGTGCCTGGATCTCCATTTACCCTGCGCCGTCCCTCAAAACCATCTGCCAGCGTCTCGAGGACCGTCACGGTCTCCGCATGTCACCGGCTCAAGTCTCCGCAAGAATTAAGGCGATGGGCGTCAAAAAGGCGTGGGCGGGGAGCATGTCGAGCCCCGTCGCAGCGCTCGCTCCATACGTGACGGCGATCAAGACGTACGTCGCCGCCAACCCGACGGACGCCTGGACAGCGATCGCCGACTGGGCACGGGCCAAATTCAATATCGAGCTCAAAGAACGCACCCTGATCACGTGCATGCACAGGAACGGGATCAACAAGATGGTCCTCGCCGCCGCGGCGCGCAAATCCCAGCAGGCATCGGGTGCAGTCCAAGACGCGGCCGAGGGCGCAACCGGGCAGGCGTCCAGACGGGATTGAGGGCCACGATGCCAAACGGGTCCGGCCTGTTCCGGAGCAGACCATCAAACCACCAAGAAAAGGAGACGAACGATGCAAGCGGAGATTACGAACGACACCGACCCGTTGAGGATTGGAACCGCCGAGGGCGACGGCAAGTCGCTGAAACTTTTCCTGGCGGCGGAAATCGTCCGCATCGGACGGATTTGCCGACTTCCCAGGGGCGTTCCTTCTTGCGCGAGGCGATCTGCAGGTCGCGGCGCGTGACTCCTGACTTGGCTCCGGGCTAGGTTCCGGACTTGGCTGACGACGGCTGAAATCGAGGCCCCGAAGCTTGCTTCACCATCCTGAAGGCGCTCGGCGCTGTTGTCGTCGTCGGTGTCGACCGGGCGCCCAATCTGGACGCCGGTGTCGTCCTTTGGTCGAGGCTTTCGCTTGCCGATCGTGCAGCGCGGTCGGCCGAACCGTAGAAGCTTCCACCGGCATGATAGGCAGAAACAAAGGGCCCACGTGGGTCCTTTGTCGTTTCCGGCGCCGGGCAATCGCGGCGATCCTGCCGACCGGCCCTTGACCACTTCACCGAAGGCAGTACCGCAATACTACTTTTGCAGGAATTTTTTCGGCCGGTTGTGGTTCGCGCGAGCCGTCTCGAGAGGTGTCAAGACGCTTAAAGTGGCCCGAAACGGCGCCGTCGGCTCGAAAAATCGCCCGAAAAAGACGGTTTGGAGGTGTTGAAGAATATCCGGACTATCAACGCGTTTTCGGATTTTTGGGGCGCCGCAATGGCTTGGCGCAGATCCGCCCGGAAATTTCCGGGCGGATCTGCGCGCGGCAAGCGTCATGAAACGTCTTCAAGCGCCGAGGTCCGGACCGCGGGACAACTATTTTCCGAGCGGCCACTGCTCTGCTAAGCGTCGGGGCGCAAGAGGGACGCGACCGATGTTCGGACCGTACGAGGACAACCCGGAAAAAGCCAACAGACTGCATGCCGCGCGCGTCGCCGCAGGTTTCAAGTCCGGCCGTGCGGCCGCGCTCGCCCACGGCTGGAACGAAGCCACCCTGAGAGCCCACGAGACAGCGACGGGCTTCATAGGCGCGGCGATGATCAAGGTCTACGCGGCGGCCTTCAAAGTCGACGCGCAGTGGCTCGAGCACGGCACCGGCGAGGGGCCGCCGGTGGACGTGGTCCGCGAAGCGCGCTTCCGTGCCCGCATCGAAAACGATGGTGACAAAGCCAGGAAAGCCGCAAAGGAGGCAGGAAAGCGCCTGCGGCTGGCACGACGGGTGGCCGGCTACGGGTCGGTATTCGCAGCGGCAGAAGCGCTGGACCTTAATCGCAGCACCTTGAACGCGCACGAGGTCGGTCAGAATTCCATATCGCCCGAAGTCGCTCGTTTCTACGCAGCGGCATTCCACTGTTCGACGGATTGGCTGACGAACGGAATGCGCCCGTCAGGCCTGCCGGCCGCCGTCGAGGCGGATCTCGATGCGTTGCTCGATCTACATGATAGCCGCGAGTCGGCCGTCCGGGACACCTTCGCCAAGTTTCGGGAGGGGCCGCCAGAGCCTCCGCCCACGGCAAAGCTGGAGGACCATATTCGCTCGAGAAGCTCGACGTCCCCGCCGAGCCAGGTCTCCGTTCCGGAGGTGGCTGCCATCGAATTGTACCGCGCGACGAAGGCCGGAAAGGATCCGAGATCGGGGGCGGGGCGAATATTTTCGTTCCCGGCCGATTACCTAAGCGAAGAGTTGAACTGCGGGGCCGAGACGACCGTCATCGTGGCCACCGGTCCGGACCGCTCCGGGCGAAGCGTCCGGATCCTCATCGATCGGGCCTTCAAAACACCAAACGAGGCGGACAGCTATGCGGTCGTCAGGGCGGATGGGCTCGTCGACATCGTCGCCGGCGAGGCCGCCAAAGAACCGATACCGGGTTGGCGCGTACATTGGCTGATCGTCGGAAAAGTCTGCGCCGTCTTGGAGCGATACAATCCGGAGAACTTTCCCTCGGACCATTCCTCAAGGTTCGAGGATTAGTCCCCGTGGTGCAACTCTCTGTCCTGAACGGCCTACCACACCAACGGCTGGACGGTCGTATGTGCTGGTCGACCGGAGTGGTTCTTTTTCGCTTCTGACGGCCAGACCCGATTCCGGACATGAACCGTGGGGCCCGAGCTGGACGATCGTCGGCCGGGTGTGCGGCAAGATCGGCAACGCCGGCCTGGATACGCCGGAGGCGACTGTCAGCCGGTCCTAGTCCTTTCCGTTTTCGCGGCACCGCAAGCTGGGGCGCGCGCCTGGATTTGCGAGTAGCCGTGCTTGAGGCAACCCGATGACCGAGGCGGGCCGTGCAGATTTCCGTGCGACGATGAAAGCCGGTATAATTTTTCGTTCGCGATTAAGAATCTGCTTCAGCCTCAGTCGTACCGGCAGACGGTGTTTCTGGATCTCACCCAACGGACGGAAGACTTAGGTGCGGGCTACCGCGCCCTTTCCCTGACGTTACCTGCAGGCGGTGCGGGTTTCTGCCCGGCGGATACCGTGGCCCGCCGTCGAGTTCGCGCAGGGCTTCAAGGATCTCGTCGATGCTGACCGGACGCGCAATCTCACACACTCATTCATGGAATTGCCGCAGGCCTGAGATGCAATTTTGACTAAACCGCAGCCCTCGCCAAGCGAGCCTCTGGCGATTGCTAATTGGGCGAACCCTTTCGGCGTCACTACACCGGCGGCCGATTCTGATGAAGATAACTCGGATTGAATTGGCCAATTTCGACTAAAGCGTCCCAATCCTTAATCTCAAGGCGACCTCGTTGAAACGCCGTACAAGACTCGCGCAGCTCCAGCAACGTGCGTTGCGACCGACATCGGCCAATTGCACAGACTGATAGGCACTCCGCGCGGCGGTCCTTGGGTAAGGCCGGAAGCTCTGGCGCGGTAAAACAATTCGCAAAACAGATGCGCGAGGCGAGCCATTGTGGTTCGTAAGCATGCGGCGTAGGCCAGCCGGCTGGCTGGTTTGTCCGGCGGGCGAGGACTCGCTCCCCAAAGCCCCGTTTCTTCGAGGGTTGACGCCCCGCTTTGGCTTTCGTCGCCGCCGGCTCAGGCCATGACGGAAAAACGCGTCAACGCCGTCAATGTCTGAAGCCGCGGCATGGCGCAGTTAGATCTCCGACTGGAGGAACGCGATCTCTTCATCCAGTCGGTCTTCTTCAACGTCGATGAACCACGACCGAGGACTGCCATCTGTCCCATCGCGCCAGTGGTGCCCCGGCCGCTTTAGAACCAACCGGCGACTGCTCCGCCTCTGCCTGGCTTGCTCAAAGAAGGCGGTTAACGTCGGGGCGCCTGGAAGGCAGCTCGACCGACAGACCTTGGAGTAGGGTGTGACAATTATCGACCAGCCCGCTGTGGGCCGAATGAAAGTACGTCCGTGCCATCCGGGCTTGCCCCCTCGACGTGGTCTGAAATACTACCATCATTGCGAAGGCGCGCGATGCATTCGTCTTTCAATTCGCCTAGTGAGCCAGCGTACACGCGGTCGGGTGAAAGCACGATTTCAGCACATGTAAGCAGCCTGTCGAGAATGGGCGCCCCCTCTTTACAGATGTCGGGCACGGCTCCGTTGCACAAACCAAAAATCCGGTTATCGACCCTAGCCAATTCAGTTTGCTTGTATTTGCCGAGGTCGAATACGCCGACTATGCCGTTCGGTCCAACCGATTCAACTGTCACGATGGCACCGATCCTGAACTCCCGGTCTATGACTTCGCAAATAAATTCGACGAACTGTCGCACAATGGCCAGGCGTATACGGTCGGCCACCACTCCATCGTAGCTGACATCCGGCCTGTGAGCCGCGAGTGCTTCTCGAAATTCAGCGTCCCAGCCCCAAACGGCGAATCCGTCGAATTTCATCAATGTCTCGGCATTTTCTTTCATCATCCACCAGAAAAGTTGCTTTCGAGGGCATCTAGCCGGCTATCGAAAAGATGCATCCATCACAAGATGCGGCACGGTCCGGCAAGGCGCAAGCTCGAACCTAATCGAAGGTATAGAAGATTTTCGCGCCCGCGCGCCTCGGTTCCGGCATTTCCACGTCGGAAGTCCAGAACGAGTCGCTCTTAAGTCCAACCTGGGGAACACATGAGGATGTAAGACTAGATTTACTTTATCGCCCGAGAGCTTGCTCAAATAAAAGAGTACCGGCACGAAGCTCGGCAATCTGCGACCGCAAAAGTGGATACCCATCGTTTACGGCCGGGTCGGCAATTCGGTCAGATCTTTCGTTTTGAGATTCTGCACAAAAACCTGAATATCTCCGATATTGAGAATCTTGTTGTCCTTCTCCAGTTGGGCGAGGTGGTACTCGAAATCCTCAATCATCAGCAGTCTCTGATCCTCGTCCGCTTTCGTGACAAGCCAGCTCTCACGAATTGTGGGTCGCCCGAAATCTACTTTTTTGCGGCCACCTTCGACGTCGGACCAACTGAGCACATCTCGTTCGGCCAAGGCGTATGCAATGAGATTGCCTATATCGGCGGTGGAGTAGTACAGAACTTTGGTAAAATCGTAGGATTGACCCGGTATAGGCTGAAACTCCATGCACATATCGTAGTTACCTGTAACCTCGTGCATCAAATAAAGGTCTTTCGAGCCCCTCTGGATGTCAGAGAGGCTCGAGCAGAGCTCGACTGATCCGGATAAGGGATGAAGTGAGCGGAGCGTCTCTACAATATCCCGCATTCTGCTCCAGTTTGGGTTTTGCCTTTCGTCATCGGGATTTAGAACGCCGCCAACAAGACGTCGATTTCCCACCCATACCTGTACGTCTACAGGTCCAAGTCCAAGCCACGTGATAACCGTCACAAAACGCGAAATCTCGCTAAGAGGGACGCGAGCGTCCGCNNCGTTGTTGCGCCGCGGGGATCCACGGCATGCCCAAAGTAAATATCTTACCGGGGACGCTCAGCAGCATGTTGGATTTCGGACCGCGTATCCTGAGTTCGCAATCGCTGACTGCTTGCGGGGTGATTTGAACGGTGCCGGCGGCGACGTCGACCGTCGGCCGACTATCAGAAAGGCCGAAACGGCTGGGCGTATAAGTGAATTTGCTTATGGCCAGTCCTGTGCCCAATCCTAGGATCTCGTCGAAAATCTTTTCGGCATTCTCGGAGGCAAAAGTGATCTTTCCGGAACCATGCCCATCCGCATAACCGACCGTCTCGTAAATGACCTTTTTCGAATCGCCGTATTCTTGCCCGACGGCTCCGATCGTCTTCTTCATCCAGTCAATCAAATCGGCCGAGTGCAAATCGTTTTCAGTGAAACTTAGGTTGATCCGGCGTCTATTTAAAAGCGCGTTTTCGATAGATGCCTTGCGACCAGCCCTAAGCCATTGGTCGATTTCATTCGTCCAGACGTGGACCGCGTAAGTCTTTGGCCCGGGGTTGGCGTCGACCATCAAGATGATGAACCATGGAGCGCGAGACTTGGCTGCTTTCAAAGCGTTAGACAGCTTGAGCGAACAGGACAGGCGCCCGTTTCGAGTGGATTTAACCTGGACGAAGGCTTGCTTTCCCGGCGGCTGGGTATCGGCAGGACCGCTTGCAACATCCTCCGGAAACTCAACAAGGTAGTCCCAGCCGTTTTCGTCTTCCTGCGACTCATGGCAAAGTGCGCCGCTGCTAGCGCATAGGTTGGCGAATCGGGTTTCAGCGTAGCGGGCTAGGCGCTGAATGGTTCTCGTTGCTCGCATTTAACCTTACGTCCGGCCGCGCAGTAATCTGACATCTTGAAATGAGCTCAACTACATTCAGTCCCGCGCCAGATTAAGCGATTCGCTGCCTGGAATGGCGACTTTGATCAGAAATCGGATCGCGAAATGGCAGTTTTGAGGGGGCGGATCGAAGCGCAAATTGATCGTCGCATCCAGGTGTCCGACGCGCAAGGGAAGGAGGATCGCGGGATAACCCGCGTCAGCGATTTGCGCGGCCATCCGTTCGTCGTCCTGCTCGGGGAGCCGGGCATCGGGAAATCCACGGTGCTCACCGCCGAGGCGGCACGAGAGAACGTGCCGGTATTGACAGTGCGCGAATTGATGACAGGGACGGTGGTCTCGTCCACGACTACTCTGTACCTCGATGCACTGGACGAATACCGCACCGACGGCAGCGCCGAGGATAAGGCGCACACGTTAGCCAACGCCATAATAAAATATGAGCCCGCCAGATGGCGTCTCTCCTGCCGCTCGGAAGATTGGCGTAAGTCAGCTGATATCGTGCCCATAAGCAAAACCAGGTCCGGGAGCCCGATAACCGTCGCCCAGTTGCTTCCGCTCGAAACGGATGAATCCATCCAGATATTGAAGGCGTTGGGCGAAGCGCACCCGGATGAATTCGTGAAGCGCGCCGGCTCGTTTGGCGCCAGCGCCTTTTTGGAAAACCCTCTTGGACTGAGACTTTTGCACAGCGCTGTAGCGGACGGGGGAGCGTGGCCTGCAAATAGGTTCGAGCTATTCTCCGCAGCGGTTCGAAAACTTGCCTTTGAGCACAGCGATGTCCGGATGCTGACCGAGCGGCATGGCCCTGACGCCATCTTGGAGGCCGCTGCCGAAACTTGCCTGGTTTTGCTGGCTTCCGGTGCCCGCGCGGTGTGGCGGTCCAACCGCGAGCCGCCCTTAGCCGGGGACGCCAGGGCGTTCGTAACTTGGCACGAGCTTCAGATCAGTCGCGATCTTTTCGACGACATGCTCGATACCCCGCTTTTCCGTGGCGAAGGCGAAGCCTTCGAACCCATGCACAAAACGGTCGCTGAATTCCTCGCGGGGAGGACGTTGTCTGCGGTCGTCGGCGGAACGAGAAAGCGTGCAGCTCTACCGCTTTCTCGGGCACTCGCCTTCATAGCGGCAAGGGATGGTGCTCCACCGACAGAGCTGCGAGGCCTGTTTGCGTGGTTTGCGGCGCATCTGGCCCAAACCGGCCAGGGCGCCGCAGCCATCCGACTGATCCAACAAGACGCCGTCTCGGTGTTGAGTTATGGAGACTCCGCAATCTTCGATACCGCCGGCAGACGTGCGATTCTGGAAAATCTGGGTCGCTCGGACCCCCATTTTCGGGGGGCGGAGGTGGGTGTTACCGCGGTCGGCGGTCTCGCCGGCGAAGACCTTGCGGCCGATTTTACCGCCGTTTTGATGGACACATCCGACATCACGCACCGCCGCTATACGGTATTTGAAGCTTTGACGATCGGACGTCCTGTATTGTCGCTCCGTCCCCTCTTGAGATCAGTCATTCTCGATCGGGAAAGCCCGGAATGGCACCGCTTGAGGGCACTCGAGGCTCTTCTCAACGGGCACGAAGATCAAGAAAACTTATGTCGCGCTCTCTTCGACGCTCTCTCATCCGAGGAACCCCTGTCCGCCCGGGAAGCCGTGCGTTCGCAGCTCGCGGGCCACTTTGCGAAAGACCAACTGACCGTGCAAGACGTTCGTTCGGTGCTCGCCGACTACTGCGTATGCCGGCCGGACAACATGATGGGACGCCTGCGTGCTCTGCAGGATCGGCTCGAGAATGATCCTTTGCCGCAGTTGTTCGACGATCCCTTGGCAAGTTGGCTTCCTGCCCGGCCCGATAACGACAATCAACGCGACCATCGCATCGAAGTCGGACACACGCTGGACTTTGCGCTTGCTGCGGCGATGCGTATGGTCCCTACGCCATCACCATCAAGACTGTGGCAATGGATCGCAAATACACGCAGAGGCGGTTTGTCTCCTCTGAAAACCCAGGCGGCGAGGGCACTAGCTTCTTGGCTCGAAAATGACGCCGGTCGAGAGGTCTCGTTCTTCAACGCAATATTTGCGGCTGGAGACGTATCCGACGGGCCTTGGCTTGCGCTCAACAAGTTCCTGACCGTCACCGGTAGACGCCCTTCGACCGCGGTCGTCCGCAACCTTCTGCACCAGGCAGCGGAAGCTTGGCTTGCGCCAGACCGCGACCGATTGCTGGCTGTGACTGTCGAAATCGTTGGCGGCGGGGACGATGAGTTGGCGTATTGGTCGACGTACGACCAAGTCGTGCTCTCCGGGAACGACTTGTTGCTGAGCAATCTCACGGTTCGTACGATCGAACCTTGGCGTTCGGAACAGGCGATAAGAGCAGCAGAAGCAAGAGATGAACAGCAGCTTCAACGGTCACGGGACGTCTCGGATCTGACCCCTCTTATCGACCAATTGAGGTCCGGCGGCCACGCAAACGGCCTGAGCTGGGCGGCGCGAATCTATTTTGATCGTGACGCGGCACCGTCCATGCAGCAGTTGGTCGACAGGACCAACGATGCCCTAGCGGAAGCGATCACTGAAGGTTGGGACGCCGTCACTGGTGGCTTAGGCGAAGTCGATACCAAGATGCTTGGGATCTCCGGCGCGGAGCAGCGTCGTTACTTTATCGAGGAAGCGGCTGTCGCGGGCATTTACCGACGACTTATGATGGACGAAGATCCTGCGTTGCCTTGGACTAGAATCGAGGTCGCAATAGCGGTTTTAAAGTCAAGCTGGACATCGAATACGAATGCTAGGAGCCCGTCCAGATAGGGG
>PLTD01000009.1 GCA_003165335.1 Rhodospirillales bacterium
AATACGCCGACGGCCTGCCGCTTTATCGGCAGGAAGGCATTTACGCCCGCGACAAGGTCGACCTTGATCGCTCGTTGATGGCGCAATGGATGGGGCGGCTTGGCTTTGAACTGGAGCCGCTTTCGGACCATGTGCTTTTGCGGATCAAGCAGGGCCCGCGCGTTTTTGCCGACGAGACGACGCTGCCCACGCTGGAGCCCGGCGCCGGCAAGGCGAAGAAAGCCTATTTGTGGGCCTATGCGAGAGACGATCGGCCCTTCGGCGGCGAAGATCCGCCGATGGTCGCCTATCGCTTCGAGGACAGTCGTTCCGGCGACTGCGCTTTGCGGCATCTGAAGGGGTATCACGGCATTCTGCAAGTCGATGGCTACGCCGCCTATCATCAGCTGGCTGGCCCAGACCGCGGCGAAAAGGCCTTGCACCTTGCCCGTTGCTGGGCGCATCTGCGCCGACGTTTTTACGAACTGCATGTCGCCGGCAGCTCTAGCCTGGCCACCGCCACTGTCGAGAGAATGAAAGCTCTTTGGTTGGTGGAAGACCCGGTTCGAGGTTTGACGCCGGACGACAGGTCGGCGGCGCGCCGCCAATCCTCGGCTACGATCGTCGCCGAATCGTTTGCGTTCTGGGAAAAGAGCTGGCGCTCATTCTCCGGCAAATCCAAACTCGCCGAACACATCCCCTACGCCCTGGAGCGCCGCGCCGGCTTCGAGCCGTTCCTCGCCGATGGCCGCGTCGAAATCGACTCCAATATTGTCGAGCGGGCGATCCGATCCCAGTCGAAGCGTGTTTCATTGTGCAGTCCTTCTTCAAGTGTCTGTAAACATTGGAAGCGTGTCCGTATCGACAACGCGACACGGGCGACCTTTCCGGGCCACCGCCGTTTTCACCGGCTCCGACGCCAGGTCGTCGGCCCGTATTTGATGCGGGGCGCCGGCAACAACCTGCACGGCAGGAAGGACGCCCGTTTTGATTAGGCGTCGAATCGTATGGTGTGTAACGCCTAACAGCTTTGCCGCTTCCGTCATGGTGAGCCATTCGCCGTCCTTTTCCGCAGATCGATAGGCATGGATTCCACGCACGCGTCGAACGGAAGCGACGCGATGCGCCGTCCAGGTTTTGCCTTGGCCGGTGGGCATGCCCATTCGATTGAGCGACGCGGCGATATGCTCGTCCGACCAGCGACCGGCCATGCTGCGCATGACCGCCAAAGCGTCCTCGGTCGTCGCGCAACCATGCTCCCCAGCCCGTGGTTTACGAACACGCAGTTCGGAATGCTGACCGCCGCGCCAATGAATCGTGAGCACGACCTCGCGCGCGTTATCGTCGACATCGACGATGATGTCGGCGATCAGTGTCCGCAGCAGTTGCTGCCGGGCGCGCATCGTAACATTCGGCGCATGCCATGCTGCCGATAAATTATCTGCCAAGTTCGAGAATGCGCTCGGGTCGACCTCGATGTCTGACGGCCGTTCCGCAGGCTGGCGCATCTCCAGGTCCCGGACACGCCGCAGCGCCGTCTCCCAGTGTTTTTCCAACTGCGCGGCAATGAGACGATTATCGGGATCGCAGGCCGCGTAACGACGCTCGGCCAGACTCGCCTCGTAACGAGCCTGCTGCATTTCCATGTCCAAGATGCGTTGCTGGTCTTCCTGTTGTTCCCGGTGCATCCGCTCCGCCTCGAAAGCCGCGCGATCGCCATTGGCTCAACCGCCCTCAACAACTCTCGGGAGACCGCGGCGTCGACCCGCGGGCCGCCGAAGGTCATGCACTGCGGCAGCCCCATCATAAGGTTTGGCTTGTCGCAGCGATATACCGGCCGACTCTGAGGATTGCCTGTATATGCGACGCTCAGTCGCCGGCCGCATCGACGGCAAGTCATGACGCCTGACAGAAGCGCCTTGCCGCCCCGGCCGGACTTCACGCCTCCGGCATGACCGTAATTGTTGAGGGCGAGCTGCTTCTGGTTGCGCTCATATTCCGCCCAGCAAATATAGCCTTCGTGATGATCCTTGATCATCACCTCCCATGTTCCGATCGGCTTGCCATGCCCGTAGCTCCGTCGCGCCCTTCCGTCGACAATGCAGGTGCGTTTCTCACTTTTCCCGTAAACGTAGACCCCTGCGTAGAAGGGATTCTTGAGAACGGCGATCACATTGCGGTAGCGGATCGGCGTCCAGTCGAAGCTCGTCATGCGACCCTCATCAGAAGGACGTGGGAAGTGGATATGATCGGCTGTCATCGAGAGCAGAACCTGGCGCGCGCTGCCGAGTTCGCGAAAGCGGACGAAGATGAGGCGAATGACCTCCTGAAGACGTAGATCGGGATCAAGGCCAAGCCCCGCTTCACGGTGCCAGATGTAACCGAAGGGAACTGACAAGCGCAGCTCGCCCCTGCTGGCCTTGGACCGGGCGGCGTCCAACATCCGGGTGCGCAACACGCCGAGTTCGAACTCGCTGATGCTGCCTTTCATGCCAAGAAGTAGGCGATCATTCGGGCGACACGGGTTATAGACACCCTCGCCATCAATGACGCGGGCTTCGACAAGCCCACATAATTCAAGCAGGTGATGCCAATCGCGACCGTTTCGCGCGAGCCTGGACGCATCGAAGCACAAAACAGCGCCGACCTTCCCGGCGCACAGCGATGCCACCAAGCGGTCGAAGCCGGGACGCGCCACCGTCCCGCTTGCCGACCGGCCGAGATCGTCGTCAATGATTTCAACATCCACGAAACCGTGTTGGCGGGCGACATCGACCAGATCATATTGACGCCGTTTGCCCTCCAGGTTGGTCATCACCTGGGATTGCGTTGACTGACGCACATAAACGACAGCCTTCCTCTTGAGGATGATCGCCGGAATCATTTCAGCGCTTGTCATCGTCAAGCTCCTCGACGCTGAGGCCGGCCGCCTGCATGAGGATCTGAGCCAACGCCGAAATGATCTTGTCCCGCTCCGCAGCGCCCAGCCCTTCCAGCCTGGTGTTGTCGAATAACAGGGTCAGCTGCCGAGCCGGCTCCACGGCCGACGCTTTGGGAGACTGCATTGCTTTCCTCCGGAACGATCGCAATATCGCTCCGGCACTGTGCGGCATTGATCACACCTATCAACAGTCGCTCCAACTCGACGAGAGCGGCCAGGTCGACACGCGGGCCGCCAAGAGTCATTCCGGCGCAGATGGCGGGATCGAGCATCCAGCCTGCCATCGAGACCACAACGCCGGCAGGCCCCAGCACTTTAAGAAATTGCCCGGTTGCTCGCTGCTCCACCCAACGCACAGCAACCTTGCTGCCAAAATACGGGTGCCACCGGTAATGGACTTCCAACTCTTGTCCGACATGGGCAGAATGAACGGGTGATGGCCCTGGGTCGCAAATCATGGCTGTTCTGCGGTTCCGACCGCGGAGGTGAGCGCGCCGCGGCCATGTACGGCCTCATCGTCACCGCCAAGATGAACGGCGTCGATCCGCAGGCGTGGCTCGCCGACGTTCTGACGCGCATCGACGCGCGTCCGGCTCATCGGCTCGACGAGTTGCTCCCCTGGAACTGGCGGCTAAAAGCTCAGGGCGCGTCGGCGCTGGCGGCCTGACCATGCACGTCAACAAGGTCGATCACGTCACGACCATAGATCACGTCGCCGCGCGCCTCGGCGAAAGCGTCGACTGGCTCTACGACGTCGCCAACGAAATGGACACGGAAGACGGCGTCATCTGGGTCTACGGCCTCGACAACGACGGCGTCATGGCGTTCACCGACTTCGGAATCGAAAACCTCGTCGAGTTGATCAATATCCACAAAGAGCTGAAGCCACGCGACGAACGGTGAAATGTCGGTCGATCAACCCCCCTGCGGCCCACGCCGGATGCTTACCAAATAAAAGCCCATATTAGGCTTTCAACACTAGACTAAGC
>PLTD01000214.1:0-19071 GCA_003165335.1 Rhodospirillales bacterium
CAAGGGCAGCCTGCCTCACATCGGCGGCGCGGTCTTCAGGAAGGTGACTTCTTCCGCCGTCGAGGGACGACCGAGAATTACGTTCCGGTGCGGAAAGCGGCCGAACCGGTCGACAAGCTCCTTATGGTGCCGGGCATAAAACAAGGCTTCTTCGTTGTTCAACGCCGTAAACAACGCGACTGAGCGCCGTTGCGACGCCGGGTCTTCGTCGTGCTGAAACGGCATATAAACGAACTGGCGTTCGGCCGGGCTCAGTTGCAAATCGAAACCTGCGGCGACTGCCGCCGTGGCCAAGGCAAGGGCTTGGGGGTCGCTTGCGAACGCATCCGGGGTGTTGCGGAACATGTTCCTGGAAAACTGGTCCAGAACGACGATCGCTGCCAGCGTGTGGTGAGGGTCGCTTACCAGTGTTGCGAGCGACGTATCGCGCAGGTGCCGGTACCGCGTCAGGAATCGGCTGCGGATTTCTCCGTCTGTCGCCGGATCGGCGCGGAACCAGGCTTCAGACAGCAATTCTTCGAACCAATAGCGCAAGACCTCGGTGCTCCAATCACTATCCATTCTGCCGTCTCCGGGAAATAAGTGGACCTGGTCCTGGGCGATGGGCCTATTCTCCAACGAATGATTGAGTACAACAAATGGGCGGCATTATGGGGTTGGACGGTGTGCGGGCGCTGGGGTTCGATGTGTTCGGGACTGTTGTGGATTGGCGTGGCGGCATCGCACGCGACGCCGGTCCGTTTCTCAAACGCCATAGCGGGCGCGACGATCCGCTTGCCTTCGCCGATGCCTGGCGCGGCCAGTATCAGCCGGCGATGGAGAAAGTGCGCAGCGGGCAGCGGCCGTTTGTGCGTCTGGATGTGTTGCACCGGGAAAATCTCGAAACTGTCTTGCCGGATTTCGGAATCGATCCTGCCCGGGTGGCGCCGGCCGAACTGGACGAGCTGAATCTGGCCTGGCACCGGCTCGACCCTTGGCCTGACGTCGTCGAGGGCCTGACCCGGCTGAAAAGGCGCTACATCATCGCCACCCTGTCAAACGGGAACGTCATACTGATGGTCGACATGGCCAAACGCGCGGGCATGCCGTGGGACGCGATCCTGGGCGCAGAGGTCGCCGGCGCCTACAAGCCCTCGCCCGAGGCCTATCTCAGGACCGCCGACATGCTGGCGCTGAAGCCGGAGCAGCTTTGCCTGGTCGCCGCCCACAACAGCGACCTCGCCGCCGCCCGTCGCTGTGGGTTAAAGACCGCCTTCGTGCTTCGCCCTGGCGAACAGGGGTTGGGTCAGCACGCCGACGAGGCGATGCAGGATTGGGATGTGTCGGCCAGCGACTTTCTCGATTTGGCCGACCAGATCGGGGCTTAGTGCTGGGGCTTCTCCGCGCTTTCCTTCGGCACGTCCTTACCTTCGATAAAGTCTCTTATGTCCTGGCTGACTTCCGCCGATTTCGAAATCGACACCCAATGCGAGTCCTTCGGGTACAGTTTGAAGTGCACATTGGGCACTAATTTCTCCAGGCCGGAGAGGTTGCCTTGCTGAAGGGCGGTATCTTGCAGGCCCCAGATCACCAAAGTCGGTACCTTGATGATCGGCGATTTGGCGCCCTCGGTCACCTCCTTGGCCGACCATGAGGTCGGAATTTTGTCGGCCGGGTGGGTCTCGTTATAGGGCGGGTTCAGATGATTGGCCCTGTAATATTCCAGCCCGGCGTTCAACGCGCCGGGCACGCTCCAGGCCTTTTTCCAGGCGGCGACGTCCGCGTCGGTATAACGCCCGCTCTTGATCTGTTCGCCCAGAATGCCCTGGGTCAGGCCGGCGAAGTCGTTCTTTGACAACACCTCGTCCCACTTGAAGCCGTCGTAATTATTGAAGGCGAAGGTGTAGCTGCTGCCCCACCGCTGCACCGGGTTTTCCTTCATCTCGCGCTCGAAGATCATCGGGTGCGGCGCGTTGACGATGACCAGCTTTTCCAGCATCTCCGGATGGTACATTGCAAAAGTCCAGGCCAAGAGGCCGCCCCAGTCGTGCCCGACCAGAACGAATTTCTTGCCGGGCGCAACCTTCTCGGCGAAATCGTGGATATCCTTTACCAGCAGCTTCATCTTGTACTGGTCGGTGCCGGTCGGGATCGTCGTCAGGTTATAGCCGCGCAGGTCCGGCGCGACGGCGAAATGGTCCTTGCCGAACTCGTTCAGCTGGTCCTTCCACTGGTACCAGAAGGACGGATAGCCATGCAGGAACAGGATCATCGGACCCTCGCCGGCATGGACATAATGGAATTTCAGGCCGTTCGCCTCGACGTAATCCTCTTTCAGAATGCCGGTAACGCCGGGGGATGCCGTGGCGGGCTCGGCAGTTGCCTGCGCGTGAGCATCATTACCCAACATACTGGAAGCTAGCAGGCAGGCCGTCAGACCGCCGATAATCAGACGTGCGTATCGCATTCCAACCTCCCATGACTGTCGATTTATTATCATTGCGACCTTAATGCGCCGACTGCCAGTTGCCTATCGGGGTGTGAGGGAATATTTCATTATTTAATAGAACAGATACGCCCCGCTCCTTTAGGATCGGAAGCGGCGAATAATGCTTGGCGATACACGCGCCGAGGCAAGGAGGAATCGATGGCCGGCGATATGGGAAAGCCCGACTACCAGGAGCAAGACCGCCGATATATGGAGGGTGAGGACCGGCCGCTTTCGGAATACGGCAGCGTCTTCATGACCTCGTCCAAATTCCTGAACAGCGCCCGCATGCGCGATGTCTATGCCCAGGAGGGGCTGCGCAAGGCCGGCCATGACGTACCGCCGACCTATATGGTGCATCAGGCGGCGATGACCTTCGCCGAACTGACCGACGCGGCCGAGGTTGAGGCGCTGATGGTCAGGGAAAAGACGCTCTATCCCGAATTCGGCGCCTGGCTGAATAAGCGGTCGCTGTCCGATTTCACGATCGCCGAACTGGCCGAGTACGAACCCGATACTCTGGGTGGGGTCGTCCATGAATATCTGACCCGCACCGGCTTTGATCTCAATCATTCCAAGCGCGGGCTGCAGCCGACCAGCGACTATAATTATATGCAAAAGCAGCGGGTGGTTGGGCACGATATCGAGCATATCGTCACCGGCCTGCTCCCCAACCCGCTCGGCGAATATGCGCTGATCTGCTGCAACCTCGCGTCAATGTACAAATTCTTCTCGCCCGAATTTGCCTGCGAGATGACCCGCATGACCGGCTTTCTGCTGTCGACCGGCGTCATGAAAACCAACCTGCATTACCCGGCGCTGATGGCGGAAAAGCTTAATGCCGATCGGATCGGCATCGAGATGGGGCAGGGCATGACAAAGCCGCTGCTGATCGCCGACTGGCGCGCTTATCTCAACTGGACGATTGCGGATATTCGCGAAGACCTGAACATTCTGGGATCGCCGCCGCCCGGAACATGGGATTGGACCAATCAAGCGCGGCGCGGTTAACGCGCCCCATTTCATATTAGGAGCATCCGATGGCTGGAGAGATGGGTAAACCCGACTACGAAGAACTGGACCGGAAATATATGGAAGGCGAAAGCCGTCCCTTAAGCGAGTACGGCTCGGTATTGTTGACCTCGTCCAAGTTCCTGAACAGCGCCCGTATGCGCGATGTTTACGCCCAGGAAGGGCTGCGCCGCGACGGCCGCGACGTGCCGGCGACCTATATGGTTCATCAGGCCGCGATGGCGCTGGCGGAATTGACCGATGAGGCTGAACTCGAGGCGCTGGTTGCGCGCGAAAGGACAAGGAATCCCGAATTCGCGGCCTGGCTCGATGCGCGTTCGCTGTCGGATTTCACCTTGGGCGATCTGGAAGGATTTGCCCCCGGCACGCTCGGCGGAATCCTCCACAATTATCTGTTTACCAATGGGTTCGACCTCAATCATTCCAAGCGCGGCCTTCAGCCGACGTCGGACTACAAATATCTGGCGAAGCAAAAGGTCGTGTCGCACGACATCGAACATATCGTCAGCGGTCTGGGGCCGAACTTGATCGGCGAACATGCTCTGATCGCCTGTAACCTCAAATGCAATTACGACTATTTCTCGCCTGAACTGGCCGCCCAGTTGACGTTGATGTCGGGCTTTCTGATGTCGACCGGCGTCATGAAGATCAATCTCCATACGCCCCATCTGATGGGCGAATATCTCAAAGCGGTCGCAGTTGGCGTAAAAATGGCTGACGGAATGAGCAGGCCCTTGCTGATCAACGATTGGCGCGCTTATCTCGATTGGACGATTGAGGATATTCGCCGTGACCTGAACATCCTTGACGCCCCTCCGCCGGGCACATGGGAATGGACCAACGAGGCCAGCCGCACCTGACTGCGGCTCCCGATCAAGATTAAAGGAAATTAGGGTGCAATTATTCGGCTCGCCAGAGCGGCGTCTTGTGATCCTCTGTGGGCTGGTCGCATTTCTGTCAGGCATCGTGTTCTCGATGGTGGGTGCGCTCGCGCCGATGTTCTCGCGCGATCTCCACATCCCGACCCAGTCGATCGGCAGCATCATGGCCAGCTATATGCTGGCATCGGCGATCAGCGGTTTTCTCGGCACGCTCTATCTTGATCGGTTCGACCGCCGCAAGGCGCTGGCAGTCGCTTTGGGCGGGGTCGTCGTCGGTCTGGCGATGACCGGCTTGGCTCCCAACTTGCCGTTGCTGATTGCGGCCCGCGTGCTGTCCGGCATTTTCGCCGGCCCGTCGAACGCGCTATCGATCGCCATTGTTGTCGATAATGTTCCGGGTGAACGGCGCGGCGCCGCACTGGGCTCCGTCGCCGCCTTCGGCGCATTGGCGCAGATTATCGGTCTGCCCGCCGGGTTGATCATCGCACAGGGATTCGGCAGTTGGCGCGATCCGTTCTTCGCCAGCGCCATCGTGGGCGCTGTGTTGACCGTTCTTGTTATCGCCAACCTGCCGGCGCAGCGCGCCCACCTTGCGGGTGCGAGCAGCTTCGCCATCACCCAGCGGCTGCTCGGAATGGGTCGTCTGTTTGCGCGATATGACTGTCTGGTCGCCTTTGCCCTGCAGATGACCGGCATCGTGCCGCTGGTTGCCATCACGACCATCATGTCGATCTTCCTGGTCAATAATCTGGGCTATCCGCAGGGCGCGCTGATCATGCTCTATGTCATCGGGGGCGGCGCCAATGTGATGGTGGCCAGATACATCGGCCGGGCGATCGATAAATTCGGACCCGGCATGGTATCGGTGGGTGCGGCGGCGGCGCTCACCCTGGCGGTCGCAATCGGCTATCTGGGGTTCGGCTATAACCTCATTCTGGCCGCCGAGGGGGCGATACAAAGCATTGTGCAGGGTGTCCCGCTGTGGGCAAAATTGCAGACCTTCGGCTTCTATCCGGCGTTACTGCCGATCGTGGCGGTATTCGCTCTGTTCTTCATCACCAGTTCCGGACGTCTGGTTGTCGGCCAGACGATCACGATGCGCATCCCTAAGCCAGAAGAGCGGGCCGGGTTCCAGTCGCTCAACTCCGCCATCCAATCCTTCACCATGGCGCTCAGTGCATTCGCCATTCCCGTCTTGCTGGGCAGTACGGCCGACGGCAAGCTGACCGGCGTCGAACTTTTTTGTTACGGGGTGATGGTGGTGACCTGGTTGTTTCCGCCCTTGGTGTATCTGCTGGACTCGCTGCTGAATCGTCGCGACAGGACTGAAGTTTCTGGCGCCATCGCCGTTCCTGCCGAGTGACGCCCCGCCGCCGGGTGTTGGGCGGCCATAAAAGGATGCGAGAGTGAAGCTATTCGGCACGCCCGAACAACGCCTTGTGGTGATGGTCGGGTCGATCTCATTCATATCCAGCCTGGTTTTTTCGCTGGTCGGGTCGCTGGCGCCTGCGTTTCAGCGCGACCTTGGAATCCCACCCCAGGCGATCGGCTCGATCATGGGCGTCTATATGCTCTCATCCGCCGCTAGCGGATTTTTGGGAACGCTCTATCTCGATCGTTTCGACCGGCGCAAGGCGCTGGCGGTCGGCTTGACCGGGGTCGTTTTCGGCTTGCTGATCACCGGGCTCGCTCCGAATTTCACCTTGCTTATCGCCGCGCGGATTTTGAGCGGCCTTTTCGCCGGTCCGGCAAATGCCCTGTCGATTGCGACATTGGTCGATAATGTGTCGGCCGATCGACGGGGGCGGGCTCTGGGTACGGTCTCCGGCTTTCAGGCCTTGGCGCAAATTATCGGCATCCCGGCGGGTCTCGAAATCACAAATCTCTTCGGCACCTGGCGGGCGCCGTTTATCGGAATTGCGATCCTCGCAGCGACCGTCGCCATTCTCGTCATCGTCAATCTGCCGCCCCAGCGGGCGCATCTGGAAAGAGGGACGGATTTCGCAATTCGACAGAGGTTGCGCCTGCTCGGGCGTCTGCTGACGCGGCCAATGTGCCTTCTCACCTATGGGTTACAGATGACCGGTGTCGTGCCCTTGGTGGCGATCACTACGATCATGGCCGTATTTCTGGTCAATAATCTGGGCTTCCCCAACAGCGGGCTGGCAACGCTGTATCTGGTGGGCGGCGGGGTCAATATTCTGTCTGCGCGCTTCGTCGTCGGACGGGCGATCGATTCGATCGGCGCCGGCGTTGTATCGCTCGCCTCGTCGGTGCTGCTCACGGCGGCGATCATGATGGGCTATATGGGAATGAATCCGGGCCTGCCCTGGGTCCTGGTCTTCGCGATATTTTTCGTCACCAGCTCCAGCCGACTGATCGTCACCCAGACGACATCCATGCGCATTCCAAGATCGGATGAGCGGGCGGGTTTCCAGTCGTTGTCCTCGTCGATTCAGGCGGCAACGATGGGCCTCAGCGCCCTGTCTACCCGCTATCTGCTGGGCAGTACGCCGGACGGGAAACTGACCGGGATCGTTCCCTTCGCAATAGGCGTCATCGCCGTGTCTTGGATTTACCCGTTTCTCGTCTTCAAGCTGGACGCGATGTTAAAGCGCCGTGATTTGATCGCGGCTCAGGCGTCGGGCGCCCCGGTATCCGCCCAATAAATCAGGGCAGCATCTGCCGCAGGCGATAGAGCAGTTCCAGCGCGTCACGCGGGGTCAGCGCGTCCGGGTCCGTTTGCGCCAGCAAATTTCTGAGCGGCTCCAACGGAGAAGGCTCCTCGACCCTGGCGGGGGGCATCGGGGGTGCAACGCTGAACAGGGGCAAATCGTCGATCGGCCGTTTCAGGCTTCGTGAATCCCCGCTGCTTTCGATGACTTTCAGAACCGCTTCGGCTCGGCTGATGACCGGCCCGGGCAGGCCCGCCAGCCGCGCGACATGGATTCCGTACGATTTCTCGGCAACGCCGGGCACTACGCTGTGCAGGAACACGATGTCGTTCTGCCATTCCTTGATGCTCATCGTGTGGCAGGATAAGGCCGCCAGCGACTTATCGAGCGCGGTCAGCTCATGATAGTGGGTCGCGAACAGTGCGCGGCAGCGCACCTGATCGTGCAGATGCTCGACCGTCGCCCAGGCGATCGACAGCCCGTCATAGGTCGCGGTACCGCGGCCGATTTCGTCCAATATCACCAGCGACCGCGGCGTTGCCTGGTTCAGAATCGCTGCGGTTTCCACCATCTCGACCATGAAGGTCGAACGCCCGCTGGCCAGATCGTCCGCGGCGCCGACACGGCTGAACAACCGATCGACGACGCCCAATCTTGCGCTTTGGGCCGGGACGAAACTCCCCATCTGCGCCATGATCGCGATCAGTGCGTTCTGTCGCAGAAAAGTCGATTTTCCGGCCATGTTCGGCCCGGTCAACAGCCATAGCCGGTCGTCGATATTGAGAGTGCAGTCGTTTGCGACGAAACCGCCGCCCTCAGCCGACGCGGCTAAAGCCGCTTCGATCACCGGGTGGCGCCCGCCGGTCACGCGAAAATCCGTTGAGCGGTCAAGCGTAGGACGGGCATAGCCGCGTTCGACCGCCAATAGAGCCAGTGCGGTTGATAGGTCGATAGCCGCCATGCCGCGTGCGATTCCGCCGATTGCCTGGGCGCGTCCGGTGACCTCGCCAACCAGATCCTGGAAGACGGCAAGCTCGATCGCGAGCGCCCGGTCCGCAGCCTCGGCGATGCCGCGGTCGAGTTCCGCCAGCGCGACAGTGGTGAACCGCACGGCCGTGCCCAGCGTCTGGCGATGAATGAATGGGCCATCTGGCGCGGTCTGAAGCCGCTCGGCATGGGTCGCCGTGACTTCGATGTGATAGCCGATGACCTGATTATGTTTGATCTTCAGCGTGGCCACGCTGCTCTCGGCGGCATAGCGCGCCTGCATTTCGGCGATCAGACGTCGCCCGTCGTCCCGCAATGTCCTCTGTTCGTCCAACTCCGGCGAATAGCCGGCTGCTATGAAATTACCGTCCCGTGCAAACAGCGGCACTTCGGGTTTCAATGCCCTAGCCAATCGGTCGACCAGCGCCTCGAGCGGCACCAAGGCGTTCTTGGCATCATCCAGAGCCGGCGGCAGCCCATCGGGCAATGCATTGCGCAGCTGGTCGGCCGCGACGATGCCTTCGCGGATTGCCCCCAACTCGCGCGGGCCGCCCCGGCCCAGACCAAGCCTGCCGAGCGCGCGTTCGATATCTGGAGCGGCTGCCAGGATGCGCCGCACACTTTCGATCAGGCTTCGCCGGGCCTGGAAGAACCCCACAGTGTCCAGTCGCGCTTCGATCGCGATCGGGTCGGTCAGTGGGGCCGATAGATGGCTGGCAAGCAGGCGCGCGCCCGCTGCGGTAATCGTCTGGTCGATCGCGGCCAGAAGGCTTCCCTGCCGTTCGCCCGACAATGTGCGGGTCAGTTCCAAGTTGCGGCGGGTCGCGGGGTCGATCTCCAGCACCCCGTCTTCCGCCAGACGGCGCGGCGGCTGCAATGGCGGCACCCGACCCTTCTGAGTCAGGTCGATATAGGCTGCAAGCGCCCCCGCCGCGGCAATCTCGGCCCGGCCGAAACGTCCGAAGCCGTCCAGCGTTTCGACACCATACATGGCGGCAAGCCGGCGTCGACCGTTCTCGCTGTCGAAGCGAGCATCCGGCTCCACAGTCAAACGCGTCTTGAATGGCTGGAAAGTCTCGACCAATGTCGGTCGGTGGATCAGCTTTTCCGGGACCAGCAACTCGCCGGGGTCGATCCTGGCCAGTGTCGCGCCCAGCGCGTTCTCGCCTACGGGTTGCAGCCACAATTCGCCTGTCGACAGGTCGAACCATGCGACGCCGATCCCGCCGCCCGCCTCGGCCATTGCCGCTAGATAATTGGCGCGCCTTGGTTCCAGCAGGTGATCTTCGGTCAGAGTACCCGGGGTGATGATGCGAACGATGTCGCGTTTGACCACCGATTTGCTGCCGCGCTTGCGTGCCTCGGCAGGGTCTTCGACCTGTTCGCACAAGGCAACCTTGAAACCTTTGCGGATCAGGCGCGATAAATAGACCTCGTGGTTAGAGACCGGTACACCGCACATCGGGATGTCTTTCCCCTGATGCAGGCCGCGCTTGGTCAGCGCGATATCCAGCGCAGCCGCCGCGGCGCGGGCATCGTCGAAGAACATTTCGTAGAAATCGCCCATCCGATAGAACAAGAGGCAATCGGGATGAGCGGCCTTGATGGCGAGGTATTGCACCATCATCGGCGAGGGGGCCTGCTGGGTCTGTTGCGGCTCCTCTTGGCGATCTGGCGGCATGGTTCCTCGGAATCGGGTTGTTGGACTCCACTGTCTTATCAGAACGTTCGGACCATGGGAGCATCACATGCCACTTTATCTCGTCACCGGCGGGGCGGGCTTCATCGGCTCGCATCTCGTCGATGCGCTTCTCGCTCGGGGGGACCAAGTCCGGGTGCTCGACGATTTGTCGACAGGAAAGCGCGAGAACCTGGATTCCGCTGCAACGCTGATTGTCGGTGATGTCGCAGATGCCGCTTGCGTCGCTCGTGCGATGCAGGGGGTGGACGGCTGCTTCCATTTAGCCGCAATTGCCTCGGTGCAGCTTGGCAACAGCGACTGGCTGGGTACGCACAGGGCCAACCTGACGGGCGCCATTACCGTCTTTGATGCTGCGCGCCGGGCCAAATCGAACCAGACGGTGCCGGTCGTCTATGCTTCTTCCGCTGCCGTCTATGGTGATTCGACCGAATCACCTCTCGCAGAGAGCGCCCGGACGCGGCCCCTTTCCGCCTATGGCGCAGACAAGCTCGGCTGCGAATTGCATGGGCGCGTCGCCGCCCATGTGCATGGCGTTAGAACCGTGGGCTGTCGCTTTTTCAACGTCTATGGGCCACGACAGGATCCCGGCTCACCCTATTCGGGTGTGATCTCGATCTTCTTCAACCGGATCGGTTCCGGACAGGGCATTACGATCTTCGGCGATGGCGGACAGACCCGCGATTTCATCTATGTTGCCGACGTGGTCCGCGCCCTGCTGGCGGCCCTGTCGCAGGAAGCGGCGGACTCAGCCGTTTTCAATATCTGCACGGGCAGGGCGACGTCGCTTGTTCAGTTGGCGGCCTCGGTCGGTCGGGTATTCGGGCGTGAACCGGCGATCACCTTCGCACCGGGCCGTGCCGGCGATATTCGCGCCTCGCTCGGTAATCCGGCTGCGGCCCGTGCGGCGTTGGGGTTTGAAGCGGCTATTTTGCTCGATGATGGGTTACGTCTCATGTCGGCGGCGTAAGCCGGGTTTTGAGCGCGCATTAACAAAATGTAATCCGCTCGCAATCGCGATGTTAAGCGTATGGTCTATTGTATCGGTGACGAATTTTGATCGCAGGGGACAGGATGGCGAAGCGATTGCTCATCGTCTGCGCGATCATCGCATGCGGGCTGAACCCCGCTGCTGCCCAGACCACCACGCCCGACGTTCAGACTCCTCCCGTTGCCCGGCTGATCAAGCCGCGACCCGGCCATACCGACACGCATCCGGTTGAGCGCATTCACCCGCGTCCCCTGGACGAGCGCTGCCATCCGCTTAAGGATCAACTTGAACTCGAACTTCAAAAGACCGGCAATCAGCGCCGGCTGTTTCAGGCCAGGCTGGCTCTTAACGCCGGTACGCGCTTCTGCCGCGAAGGCCGCGCCGATAAGGGGATTGCGGAATTTCAGCGTGGGCTCTCCTATCTGCAAGATGTTCCTCATTGATGGGTTCCGGTAGGCGATGCATCTGCTGATCGTGGAAGACGACGACGAGACCGCTGCCTATATGCGCAAGGGCCTCAGTGAGGCGGGATATACGGTTGATCACGCCAACAACGGCCGTGATGGCCTGTTCCTTGCCACCTCAGGGTCGTTCGATGCGATCATTCTGGATCGGATGTTGCCGGGTCTGGACGGGTTGGCGGTGGTTCAGGCTTTGCGTGCCGCGAAGATTACGACGCCGGTGCTGATACTGTCGGCTCTCGGGCAGGTCGATGACCGCGTAAAAGGCTTGCGCGCCGGGGGCGACGATTATCTCTCCAAGCCGTTCGCATTCTCGGAATTGCATGCGCGCATCGAGGCGTTGTTACGGCGCCGAGACGTGCAGTCGGTGGAGACCAAGCTGACCGTCGGAGATCTCGAGCTGGATCTCCTTGCCCGGAAGGTTCGTCGCGGTGACAAGCTGATAGAACTCCAGCCGCGCGAGCTTCGCTTATTGGAATATCTGATGCGCCATGCCGGCCAAGTGGTGACCCGGACAATGCTTCTGGAGGGCGTCTGGGATTATCACTTTGATCCGCAGACGAACGTGATCGACGTTCATATCAGCCGTCTTCGGCAAAAACTCGACAAAGGATTCGATACCCCACTTCTTCATACAATGCGCGGCGCGGGCTATTCCATTCGGGCGATCTGACCTCGATATGGCTCAGCCTTTGACGAGCTTTCTGCGCAGTTCGACATTCCGCATTTCCTTATTTTACGTATTTCTCTTTTTTCTGTCGGTGGGCGCCCTTCTCGCGTTCATCTATGTTCAGACGATCGCCACGATCGACGCCGAAACGGAACAGGCGACCAAGGCCGATGCGGCTGGGCTGATTCAGGAATATACGACCCAGGGGATCGCGGGCCTGATCGATGCGGTGGAGGACCGCGTTGCGCCCGATCGCGCGGGAGAGGGTCTGTATTTCCTTGAGGACGAGGATGGCGCGCCGCTCGCCGCCAATATCCATTCCTGGCCGAACGCCGAGCCGGACACACGTGGATGGATTTCATTCACTATCGACCGGGACGATGGTCCCCATCAGGCTCGAGGCCAGACTTTTGCGCTTAAAGACGGATCCAAGCTGCTGGTCGCCCGCGATCTGCGTGCCCGGTTGGATTTTCAGGGTCTGATGCTCGACGCGCTCTATTATGCGTTGGTTCTCACGTTGGTGTTGGGTGTGGGTGGGGGGCTTTTGATCAGTCGCCGGATGTTGAACCGGTTGGGAGCCATCAATCGCGCAGCCGAACGCATTATGACCGGGGATCTGACCCACCGCATCGCCACGTCGGGTTCGAATGATGAGTTTGATCGTCTGTCTGATGCGCTGAATGCGATGCTCGAGGAAATTCGGCGGCTTATGAACGGCATGCGCACCGTTACCGACAATATCGCGCACGATCTCAGAAGTCCGCTCACGCGTATGAAGGGGCGGTTGGAAATGTTGCTGCGCGAGGCGCCAGATACTGAGGCTCAGCGGCAGGCAATCGAGCGCACGATAGGCGATGCAGATCAGTTGCTCGCCACCTTTACGGCTCTGCTGTCTATCGCCGATGCCGAGTCGGGCAGCGCGCGCGCTACGATGTCATCACTCGATCTCGGCGAATTGGCAGCCGATATAGTCGATCTCTATGGCCCGGCTGCTGAGGAGCGGTCGATTGCAATGCAATCTGGAGACGGTATTGGCACCGTGGTTGGCAGCCGACAACTCTTGTTCCAGGCGGTCGCCAATCTGGTTGATAATGCGATCAAGAACACACCTGCCGGAGGCACAATTTCCCTGAAAGTCGAACGCGATGTCAGTGACGTCAAGTTGATCGTCGCCGATACAGGGCCCGGAATTCCTGAAGCGGACCGAGCGAGGGTCCTGGAGCCGTTTGTCCGGTTGGACAGCAGCCGCTCGTCTCCGGGAAGCGGCCTTGGCCTGGCGCTGGTTGCAGCAATCATGCGTTTGCATGGCGGTCGTGTCGAGCTTGGGGACAACCAGCCAGGTCTCAGCGTTTCGCTGATTTTTCCAACCGCGCTCCGGACTTAGGGCGGTTTGATTAACTATTTGTAATGCGCCTGAAACGCACCGGAAAGGACTGTGCCGCTAAGTTGGCGAAATCCAGGCCGGGAATCGGTTCCGCTTGGTGACCTATCAGAGAGGATACCTATGACTCGTCACATTATCGCCGCTTCGCTCGCGGTTCTCATGTTCGCCGCCCCGGCTATTGCGTTTGCTGCTGACCCGGCCCCCGCCGCCACGGAAGCTCCGGCGAAAAAGACCAAAACCCACAAGGCCGCGACCCACAAGGCAAAGAAGTCCAAGAAGGCCGCCGCCCCGGCGTCGTAATTCGATTTGGCGATTGTTCGCCATGCAAAAAGCCGAGGCGATTAATATCGCCCCGGCTTTTTTATTGGGCTGCGGATTTGGCTTATTGAAAAAGGGATATTCATGATCGGACGCATTCTCGCTGTCTCTCTAATCGGGCTCGCCCTGGTCGGCCCCAGGATCGCGCTGGCGCAGTCGAACACAGACACGACGACCTATGGCGACACGCTCCGCAAAAAGACGAAGACGCATATGGATGCCGATAGGGTTAAGCAAACGAGCCATGCCGCTAAGGCTGGCGGGCATGCGAAGAAGGGATCGGCCAAGAAGAGATCGCGTGCCGCGTGATTGGGCCCGCTTTGCGGGTCGCATGAAAAAGCCCGGGAGCATTTCTGCCCCCAGGCTTTGATGCCTACGTATTGCGATCTTTAACGTGCGTAAATGAAGCCCAGTGTTTTGTACGGCCGACCCCAGCATTGGTCCAATTCGTTCCAGACCTTGACCATCGTCCAGTCGTTGCGTTCGGAAACGTCCTGCACCCGGACATTTCGGGCAATCTGGCCCCGACCATAGCGACCGATTGACCAATTCGCGTGGTCGATTTCAATCATTCGCTTGGCAACCAGCTGCGCGACGATCGCGACATGGCCGTGGGTCATTCGCGATGTATGATCAAAAACAAGCACCGCGCTCCGCTCCGGTGCCCGACCGCGATCATAGTGACCCAGCGCGGCGTTCCACCACTTCCAAGCGTCGCCCGAAATCTTGAGCGAAGAAACCTGATGAACAAACTGGACGCAGTTCCAAGCCTTGGCCGGGACTGTGGTACCAACGAATACAAAGCAAGCGGCAACTAGGGAGATGGCGACATTCCGAAAAAACAACGTATCCGCTCCCTTCTCTATCCAGCTTGGTCCAACTAAGGCCGGTCTGCCCAGGAGTCCCGAACGACCGTTGGTTACTCCTAAAAAAGTTCCGTTACCTTGTCCAGCGAAAACGGCATAGCTGCCGCGTGTTTTTCCGATTTCTTTGATCAATAATTATATTGACTTATTTTGAAAACTAAAAAACAAAGGATGTTATTTATATAAATAATTGATATATATCATATACCAAAAATTAGGCTGTGTCGTTTTTGTACAACAAAATTTTGGCGGATTTTGTCTTTTTCGTGTCGATTATCGGTTCTTGCGGCCTTAAGAGGCGATCGCAAACCAATCTGCGCACCGTTTCACTGGTCCATTTTTGGTAACGTGGCGTATCTTGCGCCCCCGAACGATCGTTTTGGATCTCTTTGGCTATTGAGCCCCTACGCAGAAACTTGCGCCACCTGCTCTCAGATAGGCTAGTGTTAATAAGCGTCTGTTCGAGAATCGTCATCACTTGCGACAGAGCAACCCGCTGACGATATTGTCGAGCTATGAACGATCCATATAAAACTCTCGGAATCAGTAAGACCGCCAGCGCAGATGAGCTTAAGAAAGCTTATCGCAAGCTGGCCAAGCAGCATCATCCTGATCTTAATCCGGGCAACAACGAGTCCGCTTCCCGTTTCAAGGATATCTCGTCAGCCTACGATATCTTGTCCGACGCCGATAAGCGCGCGCGGTTCGATCGCGGTGAGATCGATGCCAGCGGCCAGGAACGTCCGGATGCATCGTTTTACGGGGCCCACGCCGGTGGACCGCAGGGTGCGAAATACCGCGCGGGGCCGGGCTTTGATCCCTCGGATCTTTTTGCTGACATGTTTGCGCGCGCCGGACAGACGGGCGGTGGTGCCGGCGGCTTTGGACGCGGCGGCGGCGATTTCCGTGAATTCAAGATGCGCGGGAACGACCTTTCCTATTCGCTTGCTGTCGATTTTCTTGAAGCCTCAAGGGGTGTCCAAAGACGACTGTCCTTTCCGGACGGCCGCACATTGGACGTAAATGTACCCGCGGGTGCCGAAACGGGGACGATCTTGCGCCTTCGCGGTCAGGGTCAACCGGGTATGGGCGGCGGGCCGGCCGGCGATGCGCTGGTCGAAATCAAGGTCGAGTCCCACCCGCTGTTCCGTCGGGAAGGCAATAATGTTTTGGTCGAACTGCCGATTACGCTCACTGAAGCGGTCGCCGGCGGAAAGATCAACGTCCCGACGATAGAAGGCCCGGTCAGCATGTCGGTGCCTCCGGGATCGAACACCGGTACCAAATTGCGTCTCCGCGGTCGCGGAATCGCACCCAAGGGCGCGACGGCGGGGGATCAATATATAACGCTCAAGGTTATGTTGCCGAAGCAGCCCGATCAGGCCTTGCGGGACTTCGTGGAGAATTGGCCGGGCCGCGATTACGAAGTTCGCGGAAGCTGAGCGGGAAAATGAAGCAAACACTCCACCAAATCGCGATCGAAATCGGCGTTAGCGACGATGATCTGACAGGGTGGATCGACCGGCGCTGGGTCTTGCCGTCTCGCAGCGGCGGTCAACTGGCATTCGACGAGTCCGATCGCGCGCGAATCAGGATGATTCTGGATTTTCATCGCGATTTGGCGATCGACGACGAAGCTATGCCCGTGGTCCTCGATCTGCTTGATCGCCTCCACGCAGTCCGGACGCATCTTCGCAGCGTCCTGGAAGCCGTTACCGATTTGCCGGAACCGGTGCAGGGCTTAGTGTTGCGCCGAATACAAGGGGAGGCAGATCAATGAGGACGACACTCGGTCTATTGCTTGCGGCATCGATGTCGACGCTGGCTGGAGCCGCCTTCGCCGTGGAACCCGCTGCGGCGGGGTTTTGGGTAACGCCCGATCACGGTGCAGTCGTCAATATTACCCCCTGCGACAGCGGGCTTTGCGGGCATATCGTAGGGTTGCGAACCGATCGCAACCCGACCGATATTCCTAAGGACGATCATAATCCCGATCCCACCAAGCGCGGCAACCCGAGATGCGGCCTGGTGTTGATGGGTGGCTTGAAGCCGGTGAAGGGAAGTACGACCGAATGGGAAGACGGCTGGGTGTACGACCCGGAGTCCGGGCACACCTTCACAGGTGAAATGCATCTCGAAGGGCCGGATACACTCAAGCTTCGGGGCTATCTTGGAATATCGCTTCTCGGCCAAACACAGGTATGGACACGGGAAACGGGTGAAACCAAAAACCGCTGCACGATCCCCGGCAACGGCTGAAGTTTAGACTCGGCTCATTTCGTTTTGGCGGCCGATGCAAACTGAACGCCGTCGGCGATTGCCGCAAATCGCTGTTCGCGCTCTTCCGCCGTCTTCAGGAAGGCGACCAACTCTCCGCCTTCCAAGCCTGTGCTGACCGGCATCGTCACCGTGATCGGGTTTACCTGAGAGCCGTCCTTCAGGACCTCATAGTGTAGATGGGGGCCGGTAGCGTCACCCGTCATGCCGACATAACCGATAACCTGGCCTTGATGGACATGCTGGCCAACCGTCGAAAGCGAAGCGATTCGGCTCATATGGCCGTAGGCGGTTTCCATGTGCGGGTTGTGCTTGATCTTGACGAATCTGCCGTATCCGCCGGCCCAGCCCGCATATTCGATCACGCCGTCGCCGGCGGCATAAATCGGGGTTCCCGTGGGAACGCCGAAGTCGACACCTTTATGCATGCGCGTGTAACCCAGTATCGGATGCATCCGCATGCCGAAACCCGACGTTAGACGTGCGCCGTCGACTGGGGTCTTCAGCAGGCCCTTCTTGATGCTCTTACCGTCGCGCGTGAAATAATCGACGTTCCCGTCTTCGCGGCGAACGCCGTAAATGGCGTGGGAGCGACCCGACAGAATCAGTTCGGCGAATTGAACGTCTCCCGACCGGACGCCTCCATCGCTTACATAGTTATTGAACATGACCTTAAAGCGATCCCCAGGCTGTATGTCGCGCTGGAAATCCACATCGTAGGAAAACGCACGGATGAGTGCGGCGGTAACAGTATAAGGAATGCCAGCGGCGGCGGCGGATTCGAACAGGCTGTTGTGGATAACGCCGCGTGCGGCGCGAAGCTCTGTTCTGACGGGAAGGTGAGTTTGGTCGGCGGTGAAACCGTCGCCAGAACGCGATACGGTGACGAGATGCTCGCTGTCGGCCTGCAGCTCGACGCCCTGGAAGGAACCATCCCCGGGTTTGAAGTCCACCGTTACGAATTGGCCGGATCGCAACTTGCGCGGATCATAGACCCGCCGCGCAGCGTCAACCGCAGCTTGGGCGTCGCTCGTTGAAACATCAGCGCTTGCCAGCACACCGGCCAGGGTCTGGCCGTCGCCGACCGCCAGCGTCAGCCGGGTTTGCGCGCCGGCTGCCATAGGGACGACGGGGAGGGCGAAATCGCTCACTGTATAAGTAGAGCCCAAGCGGGCATCGTAATCGAGCGCGGGTTGCCGCGCACTGACCCGAGCATCACCTGAAAGCGAATGGCCGGCGCCGACCTGCCGCAGGCCATATATGGATGTCGCCAGCAACAGTATCGCGATCCCAGAAGATGCAGTCATGCGCATCTTCACAGTGTTTCGTCTTTCATCATTCGGTCCTCACCCGCGAAGTGCTGACGTTTCGCGTGAGTTGATTAAACTTTTATGTATTGTTTGAATGACGATGGGGGAGGTTGCGGTTCCTTGTCAACCTGAATCCCGGCGACGATGGGCATATGTCGATCTTGTAACCGGATCGAACCTACGGGCGTGAAACATGCGTAACGCATTTGCATATATATAATGCGATCGAACATTGCGGGTTGGCGGATTCCGGGGGCGAGATCGGCCGGTTTCGAGCAATTCACCGAGGCGTTTTCCCCCAAGATGGGCCGCTCATACCGAGAATCAGGGCCAAGTGTCTTCATAAGTAATTGACATATAACGATAAACATACATTTTTCAGAAATCTTCAAAAGGGTCTAGACAGCGCCGAAAACTATCCTTATGTTCTCGCTTCTCGGCGGCGGTCACTGATCGACGGCGGGCCCCGGGGCTCCGGGAAGCACTGGACGGTTAGATCGTCTTAGTCCATAAAGAGCCGACACAAATTAGTTTTTGCGTTTCGAGGGTTGCATCCCCTTACAAGGAAGCAACCAGCGGGGCGTTTTGCGGTCCTCTTGGACCTGCGGGTTTTGTACATCGTTGTAAACCGAGAAGGGATGCGCAGGCGGTGGTCCGGCAAGTTACGTGTTTGACGTAAATATCGGCCTCGCAATTGCGTATCCTAGACAGTAATTCAATTGTTAGAAGTTCTGTTTAGAGTACTCGTGAAAGCGAGGTCTCATAATGGACGATCTTTCGAGTTCGCTCGCAAAGATTGTACCAAGATCAACTTGAGAGTTTGATCCTGGCTCAGAACGAACGCTGGCGGCAGGCCTAACACATGCAAGTCGAACGAGACCTTCGGGTCTAGTGGCGCACGGGTGAGTAACGCGTGGGAACCTGTCCTGTGGTACGGAATAACATCGGGAAACTGGTGCTAATACCGTATGTCCCCTGAGGGGGAAAGATTTATCGCCATAGGAGGGGCCCGCGTAGGATTAGCTAGTTGGTGAGGTAACGGCTCACCAAGGC
>PLTD01000214.1:19124-19505 GCA_003165335.1 Rhodospirillales bacterium
AGCGTTGTTCGGAATTACTGGGCGTAAAGGGCGCGTAGGCGGTGCACTAAGTCAGGCGTGAAAGCCCTGGGCTCAACCCGGGAATTGCGTTTGATACTGGTGCGCTTGAATCCAGGAGAGGTTGGTGGAATTCCCAGTGTAGAGGTGAAATTCGTAGAGATTGGGAAGAACACCGGTGGCGAAGGCGGCCAACTGGACTGGTATTGACGCTGAGGCGCGAAAGCGTGGGGAGCAAACAGGATTAGATACCCTGGTAGTCCTAGCCCTAAACGATGATTGCTTGGTGTGACGGGTACCCAATCCCGCCGTGCCGTAGCTAACGCGTTAAGCAATCAGCCTGGGGAGTACGGTCGCAAGGCTGAAACTCAAAGGAAATGACGG
>PLTD01000110.1 GCA_003165335.1 Rhodospirillales bacterium
GGTCCTGACGGTTTGGCCGATTTGGAATCGCCAATTCCACCGGTCCTCGTCGACCTGGCGAACGGTAAATTCAACGCCCTTTCGGTTCATTTTGATAAACCTCGATACGCCCCGCGTCCACGCTAGACTGAAAAGTGCTCATGGCCTGTCCAAAACAGAACAGCTTTTGAAATTGGTGGATGATCTGACCGTTGACAGAGGAACCCAACCGCCGTGCGAGTATTCGCTACCTAGAGGATTTTCTCATGCCGCGATACTTCTTCGATATCAAAGACGGCCACAGCCTGGTGGACACTGCCGGCCGTGAATGTAAGAACGATACCGCCGCAAAAGACATCGCCGAAGCACTCGCCATCGTCGTCTCAATTGACACACCCGCAGTCGATCCCTGGCGGGTTATCTCTGTCCGCAACGAGGCCAGGCAAGAGATCTATCAGGCGGCGGTTTATTCCAAACCGGTGGCAGCTGACGGCGTTTGACTATCTTGGAAGGCCATCTGCACCAACGATTGCTGAGGTGGCACGGCGACGTCACCCAAATGGGGGTGGCCATTTCTGTCGGCGCTTCGCTCGATTTAGTGCCTGCAGCGCCGACATGCAAACGTTTGGAGTTGGTAGATGTAGACATAGATCGGATACGGCGTACGCCGGGTCACGCCCATCTTCGACGTACAGGTCGGACAGGTCGGCCCATCATTAGCGCCAAATTCTATCTGCATGACATCCATCCCCCGACGCCCCAATTGGGTCTAAGGAATGCGCGGGTGTGCCGTCCGAACGCGACGTCGGCTCGATCAGGACGGGACAGGCCGTCGTGGTACGTTCAGTCGGGTTTCCAGGTCGCGATTTTGAAGGCACGGTTTCTTCGATCGCGAAGATCATCGGCCCCGGCAGCTTCGGCGCGCGAGGACAGAGCATTTTCACGGATATCGACGTCGCGGAAGTGGTCGTTGAACTGCAAGCTTCCGATCCGCTGATCGTGGGCATGAAGGTCGACGTTTATTTCCGTCGCAACGATACCTGAACTCGCTGAGATGGTCGAACGGTCATAAAGAGCGAGTAGCCTTGGGAAAGTGACGCCCGGACGAAGATTTTTTTATTCGTGTAAGGAGCGATCGCTCGGAAAACACGTCTCATGCGCCCCGCAACGCTCTTTTCGATTTGACATTGCATTTAAAATCGAAAGTTTGATCCTGCTGTCGCTCGATCCTGCTGGCGGGTGGCCAACGGCGAGCCTTACGTGCCATTGCAAAATCTGTGGCCAGGGACGAGGGAATCGGAGACCAACACACTCATGGTACGAGGACAGCGGCGCCTTCAAAGCGGCCTGCCCGGAGATCAGCTAGGGCCTCATTGGCCCGTTCGAGCGGATAGCTCGTCGTCNNGCTCGGGATGTCGCTCATATGAATGCCGGCACAAACGACGCGACCACCCTTGCGCACCGCCTTCAAAGCCAACGGCACCAGATCGCCCACGGTTGCAAAGATAATCGCCGCGTCAAGCAAATCCGGCGGCATTTCATCCGAACCGCCGGCCCATTTCGCGCCGAGACTCCGCGCGAAAGCCTGCGTCGCAACGTCTCCCGGCCGCGTAAAGCCGTAGACCGATCGGCCCTGCCAGTTCGCGACTTGCGCTATAATATGCGCCGCTGCGCCGAAGCCGTAGAGCCCAACCTTTTTGCCGTCGCCGGCAATCACCAGTGAACGCCAGCCGATGAGACCGGCACAGAGCAAAGGTGCCAGCGAGACGTCCGTACCGACTTCGCCGAGCGGGAAAGCAAAGCGGGCGTCCGCGATCGTTGCGGTCGCAAAACCGCCGTCCCGCGTATATCCCGTGAAAAGCGGATCGTCGCAGAGGTTTTCGTGGTGCAGGCGACAAAACGGACAGACCCCGCAGGTGTGACCGAGCCAGGGAATGCCGACTCGCTCACCGATACTTAACCCTTCGACACCGGCGCCGATCGCATCGATACGGCCGACGATCTCATGCCCGGGAATGATCGGAGACTTGGGGTCGGGCAGCTCGCCGTCCAACACGTGCAGGTCGGTTCGACAGACACCGCAAGCCAGCACCTTGACCCGGATCTCGCCCGGTCCTGGCTGCCGGTCAGGCAGATCGGTCCATACGAGGGGAGTCCCTGGCTTGTTCAATACCATTGCTTTCATGGTCGCGTCCTTCAGGGTGAAACTACGTTGTAGCGGGCAGAGACGGATTCGAAAAAGCCGGCGAGAAACGGGCGGAAAGGTCCTAGCTGTTCGGCATCTGTTTGAGTTTCTGCAGGACGCGCGGGAGAGCGTTCGGCAGGTCGTCCGCGACCAGACCCAATCCGAATTCCGTCGCTGCCGCGCCATGAAGCCAAACTGCCGCGGCCGCCGCCTCGAAGGGTGGCATGCCCTGGGCAAGCAGCGCTGCGACAAAGCCTGTCAAAACATCACCGCTCCCTCCCGTTGCGAGTTGCGCCGGGGCGTTGGAATTGATGATCGCGCGTCCATCCGGCGCGGCGATGACGGTGTCGGGGCCTTTGAGCACGATCACGGCGTTGGATTGTTTCGCCGCGCTTCGGGTGCGTTGCAGCTTGTCGCCTTCAAAATGAAACAGCCGCAAGAATTCGCCAACGTGGGGGGTCAGCACGCACGGCCCAACGATCGCTTCAAACAGGTCCTGCGGCGCCTCGGCGAATGATGTTAGCGCATCCGCATCGAGCACTGCTGCGCGCCTGG
>PLTD01000228.1 GCA_003165335.1 Rhodospirillales bacterium
TTTTGAAATGCGATTGCCCTGAGAGGCCACAAGTTCGAATCTTGTCGGGTTCGCCAATCACCTACCAATCCGGGCACCGCGCGGACAGACCATCGGGATTCAATGCATGGGTGGCTAGCCTAACCGGCTTGCTAAACGGTGTGAGCGGAGATGGCTGTACCGCTTCAGCATGTCCGTTGAAAGGTGTCCGCTGATCGAATGATCTCATGATTCCGAAGGTCAGTATTTTCGAACAACCGGTATCTGTCATGCCAGCGGTCAATGCAGACTTCCTCAAATTCGCGATCAAAGCCGAGGTTTTGCTACCCCATTTGCTACCCTGAGCGCGATAGGAGCCATAGATTGTGATCCGATGAGCCTTAACCTATTGGAAAGAATGGTGCCGAAACGCGGATTTGAACCGCGGACCTACCGATTACGAATCGGTTGCTCTACCGCTGAGCTATTTCGGCTTATGCGCATGGCGCTGAAGCGGGCCGCACCTTACGCAAAACATGGCAAGCGGCGCAAGGCCACGTTGCCCTTGAGTGCGCGATCAGGGCATAAAGCCTGATCTTGTCCGATTTACCCCCCTCAGTCTTTCCGCCCGACGAACTTCCGCCGCCCAAGGAACCGATCTTCCGAATTCCGCCGGCGACAGGTTGGCTGATCGCGATCAATATACTGGTCCATCTGGTGCGCCAGATTTTGCCCGCGGCGCAGGATGAGCTGGTGGTCAACCAACTGGGCTTCAACGCATCGAGCGTCTATGGACCGTTCGGCCCCTTAGATCTGCTGTCGCTGTTCACCTATCAGTTTCTGCACGGCGGCTGGGATCATCTGGGGGTCAATATGGTATCGCTTCTGGCTTTCGGCGCTGGTGTCGAACGGCCGATCGGCAAGCTGCGCTTCGTCGCGCTCTATATCACCTGCGGTGTTGCGGGGGCCTTGTTCGAGTCGCTGTTCGCGGCGCCGCGCGGCGACGATGTTCTGATCGGCGCGTCGGCCAGCATCAGCGGAGTGTTCGGGGCGCTGATGATCATCTGGAGCCTGAACCGGCAAGGCAGCCACCCGATGGGCATGCTGCCGACTGCGCTGCTGTGGATCGGACTGATGGCGATCACCGGGATATTGGGCGTCGGCGCGCAGGGTTCGCCAGTAGCCTGGCTGGCCCATATCGGCGGCTTCCTCGCGGGTATGGCGCTGGGATTCATATTCAGGCCGAAGAACCTGCTGGTTTAGGCTGCCGACGACAGGGCAGATTGCGGTGGGCCAGCTTGTGCATGGGCCTCGGTGACTTCCAGGGATTTTTCGAACCAGCCCCGCGCCGCAGCCTCATTGCCTGAGGCGCTCTCCAGATAGGCCATCAGATGGCAGAAACGGGAGCCGTCCTGGACCGATGGGCCGGTAGCTGAAAGATGGGCGCGCGCTTCGGCCCAGCGGCCTGAAGCGAGTTCTGCTTCGGCCAACGCCAGCCGGCCTTCGTCGCTGCTCTTGTCCAAAGCCATCAGCCTCTCGGCCTGGCGCAATCGCGCCGTGACATCTGTCTTGGGCGCCAGCGCCATCCAGGCGCGCGCCAGAGCGACATCGGCCTTGGCAGCCCAGCTTTTCGTGAGGACCCGTTCAGCGGCAGGTGTGCGCCCCGATTGGGCGAGCAGACTGCTCGCCAGCGCCGCGGCATCGGTCAGCGCGGGGTCGAGCTTATGTGCGCGTTCGGCGTCGGGCAGGGCATCACTGTGCCTGCCGCCCGCGACGGCAAGTTTCGCTCGGGCCAGCAGCAGCAGCGCCAGCAGTCGATCGGCCTCGGCCGGGGCTATCGCGCCCAGCTTGGACGCGTCGGCCAGCGTGCGCTCCGCCTTGTCCAGCAAGCCGGCGCGCTGTTCCAGTTCGAACAGCCGCTTGGCCGCCCAGGGGCTTTTCGGCGCCAGCTTGCGCGCGTGGCGGGCATGTTCCAACGCCTTGTCGATATCGCCCTGCCGTTCGGCCAGGCTGGTCAATCCTCTCAGCCCGATCAGCGCGGTGTCGGGGCGAGAACTGAGCCTTGTGTATTCTTCCGCGGCACGAGCGACATCGCCCGACATTTCCGCAGCTCGGGCGGCGGCCAGATGGGCCAGCGCCGGTTCGCCGATCGCCTCGGCCTCGCTGGCATGACGAAGGGCTGCAGCACCGTCACCGGACGATATCGCCTCCAGCGAGCGCACCAGCGCGACATAGCTGCGGTTGCGCCGGCGGCGATGGCGAAATCGCCCGATGGCATGGGGCGTGCCGAGCAGGCTGCGCCAGATGCGCCACAAAAGCAGGGCGACCAATGCGCCGACCAGAACCATCAGGATCAGAACGCCGGTCGAGGTTTCAAGCAGCCAGCCGTGCCATTCGACCGATACCGGTCCATGCTGTTCTGCAAGCCAAACGGCGCCCAGGACCAAAACGGCCAATTGGGCAAAGAACCACAGCCCGCGTATCATTTGGCGCCCGATGCCGGCGCCGCAGGGGCCTGAGCGGCAGGAACCGCTGGAGCCGCTGAAGCGTTGCCGGCAGCTACATGAGCGATGGCAATACGGGTCAGGTCGGAATCGGCGCCCGCCACTGCAACTCGCTGGCCTGCGTCGTGAATCCAGGGTGACGCCAAAACGGCGGGTGCGCCGGAGAGCGACTGGAGGGTGCTGATTGCACCCGGCAAGTCATCCTCGTCCAGCTTGCCCTCGGCGCGGGCAACAACCGCATCTGTCGTGTCCCCGGGAACATTCTCGCCCACACGCCGGATCGAGATCACCGATTCGAGATGATAGAGCGCCTGCCGCCACCAGCTTTGTCCATTACCGACCACGGCGCTGCGCACCAATTCGGGCGCAAGTCGTTTGAAGTCGGCGGTCAGATCGTCCGCACTCGGCACCCCGTTGTCGGCAAAAGGCTGAACCTGATCCAGCACCGCGAGCATTTCAGAATCGCCCGCAGCCAGGGCGCGCAGGGCCGCAGCCTCTTTCGCGAAGGGCTTGGATGTCGCCAATGCCGTGCGCAACTGGCCCACCGACAGCATAACCGCCTCGGACCGCAGCGCCTGCTGGCGCCGATCGGCCAGCACCGCATCCACCTGATCCAGGCGTGCACCGAAGCCAGTCACCTGTTCGGATAGACGTTCAACCTGACCTTGGGTCGCCGCCATGCTGGATTGGATGTCGCGGATCGATTGGGCCAGCAATTCGCGCCCGCCAGAGGCGATCTGCAGATCGGAGAGGCCTTTGGCCAACTGCTCGCTTTGCGCCGAACCCGCCTTAAGGTCGGCTAGCTGCCGTTCCAAAGCGGTTAGACGATCGCTATCGGCAGGCGCCGCCTGGACCGTGCCGGAGGAAGCCGTCGGCGCGGGCCCCGTCGCTTGGCCTTCAAGCTTTGATATGCGGCGCAGAATGTCGTCGTTCGCCGCACCCGTGCCTTTGGCTTCAAGCGCCGCTACCTTCGCACGCAAGGGCTGGAGATAAAATTGCCAGCCGGCGACGCCGACGCCAGCGACGCCGACCGCGACGAGAAGCGAAAGTATCAGCGCGGCATAAGAGACCGCGCCGCCTCGGCGCACGATCGTCACGGCCGGCGCAGCCGCCGGCCGGTCCATGCGCGGCTCGGCCCCGGGTTCAGCGGCGCGAATATCAGGACGCCCGCCCCCGGAAGGATCGCTCGCCGCCAATTCTGCCGGGTCGATGGCTATAGATTCGCGATTCGCCGCTGCTAGAATATCGGCATGGCGCACTTGGGGTATGAGACCGCGCTTTTTCCAGCCCTGGACTGTCGTAACGGGCACGGCAAGCTTGGTCGCCATCGGCCGAAGCCCGCCGAAGCGGTCGATCACGCTGCCGACGATGGTCGCCGCATCAACCTCACCCGGCATCACGCGACCCCAGGGCCGGGAGCAACCCGACCAGCGCTTCGGCCGTCGGTCCGGGTGCCGTTTTCACCCGGCGCCAAGGCAGGGTCGCTGCCTGGGCCGCAACCTGGCTGCTGAGGCACAGGGCGTAACTTGAGGTGATCATATTTGCCAAACCGCGTTCCCGAAGCAAAGTTCCGAAAGTCCCCGCCGTACGTGCTGAGAAAAACAGTACGTATTCGATTGTACGCGCGTACAGCTCTGCGACCAAGACAGAAGAGAGAGAATGAACGGGGACTGCGTCATAGAGCGCCAGCCGATCGACCGGAATGCCGGCAGGCGCCAGCAGCGCGCCGAGATCTCCTGCCACGGCCTTTCCGGACAGATGCAGCACGGGCCCTTTGGCGCCCGGCATTGAACAAATCATTGCGGCGAGCACCTCGGAGTCGCCGGCAGCCTCATGGACGGTCGCAAAGCCCGCCGAGCGTAGCGACTCCGCCGTACGAGCGCCGACGGCAAAAGCGGGAATCGCGCGTTCGGAACTCCGGTCTGCGAAGGCACGAACGCCGTTGGCGCTCGTGAAGACCAGAGCGCGATACTGCCGAAGGGACGGAATCGGTGCGGGAAGCGAGGCAATCTCGAGCATCGGCTCGATCAAGGTGCGATAGCCCAGACGGTCCAATTCGGCGGCGAGTTCGGCCGCCTCATCGCGCGGTCGGGTGATGACGACCAGCCCTGTCATCCGTGCGGCCTCACCCGCCTTGAGCATTCACCGCGACAGCTCGGCCGCGATGAAGAAATCCAGCGGCATGTCGGACTTGACCCGTTGGCCGGCCTCTTCGCCCAGCCGCGCCGCATCGGCAATGACGGCACTTTCGCGCACCCGGATGACAGCGGTACCGTCTGGGCGGGCAACCAATCCTTCGAGTTCGACCCGGTCGCCGTCAACCCTTGCCAGAGCCGCGATTGGCGTACGGCATGAACCGTCCAGCGTCGCCAAAAATGCGCGCTCCGCAGCAATCGCTATCGCCGATTCCCGGTCGTTCAGAGCGTCGCAAAGCATCCTGACATGATCGTCATCCAGACGAATCTCGAGCCCGATCGCGCCCTGGCAGGCGGCGGGCAGCATCTTGCTTGGATCAATCGGGTGATATTCGACATCCAAGCCCAGCCGTCCGATTCCGGCAACAGCAAGCATGGTGGCATCAACCTCGTGTGCCGCGAGCTTCGCCAGCCTTGTCCCGACATTGCCGCGGAAATCCACCACCTTGAGGTCGGGCCGCCGATTGAGCAGCAGCGCCTTGCGCCGCGGGCTGGAGGTGCCAACGGTTGCGCCCGCAGGCAGAGACTCCAGGGTTCCGGCCAAGGGCGACAAGAGGGCATCGCGGGGATCGGCCCGGGGCAGAACGGCGGCCAGGCCCAACCCGTTCGGCATCCATGCCGGCAGATCTTTCAGCGAATGGACGGCAACATCAATGCGGCCGTCGATCAGCGCCTCTTCAATCTCTTTAGTGAAGAGTCCTTTTCCGCCGATATCGGCAAGGCTGCGATCCTGAATGCGGTCGCCGCTGGTGCGGATGATAATGGTTTCGACCGCATCTTCGGCGATCAGGCCGGAGGTGATCAGCATACTGCGGGTAAGCGTCGCCTGCGCCAGGGCCAGCGGACTGCCGCGGGTACCGATCTTGAGTGTTTTATCCATGATTGTTCTTTAGAACCTCGACCCCTGTCGGCGAAAGGGCTTAAACAAGGAAAATGACTGCAATAACGCTGATGCTGGGAATAGAGACGAGTTGCGACGAAACCGCTGCGGCTGTCGTCGATAGCGAACGGCACATTCTTTCGAATGTCGTGCATAGCCAGATTGCCGCGCACACGCCCTTCGGCGGAGTCGTCCCCGAGATCGCGGCACGCGCCCATCTGGACTATTTGGACAATGTGATCACCCGCGCGCTTTCGGATGCGGGGGTGACGCTGATGGACGTCGACGGTATCGCAGCAACGGGGGGCCCCGGCCTGATCGGCGGGGTGATCGTGGGCGTTATGACCGCCAAGGCGATCGCAGCTAGTACCGGTAAGCCCTTCATCGCGGTCAATCATCTAGAGGCCCATGCCCTGACTGCACGGCTGACCGCACCGGCCGACCGGCCGCTGGAGTTTCCCTATCTGCTGCTACTGGTATCTGGTGGCCATTGCCAGCTTTTGGATGTCGAGGGCATCGGCTGCTATCGCCGCCTGGGCACGACGATCGACGATGCGGTGGGCGAGGCGTTCGACAAGGCGGCAGCGATGCTGGGATTGGGCTTCCCAGGCGGCCCCGCACTGGAGTCGGCGGCCAGGACGGGAAATCCCAAGCGCTTTTCCCTCCCCCGACCGATGGTCGGACGGCCCAACGCCGACTTCTCATTTTCAGGCCTGAAGACCGCATTGCGCCAAGCCGTGGCCGGGGCGCCGAGCGACGAACATTCAAAAGCCGATCTTGCCGCCGCATTCCAGGCAGCCATCGCCGATGTGCTGGTCGACCGGACCAATCGCGCCATAACCATGTTCGAAGAGCGACACGGTTCGGGCCGCAGCCTGGTCGTGGCAGGCGGCGTGGCGGCAAACCAATCGATCCGCACCGCTTTGGCGGGGCTTGCCGATCGGCGCGGCTTGACGCTGGCGGTACCCCCGGTCGGGCTTTGCACCGACAATGCCGCCATGGTCGCCTGGGCCGGTATCGAGCGGCTGACGGAGGGACCGGCCGACACGCTGGACTTTGCGCCGCGTCCGCGCTGGCCTCTCGACCAGGTCGCCGCGTCGGCAGGAGCAAAAGCATGACTCGCATCGGAATTGCCGGTGCCGGAGCCTGGGGACTGGCGCTGGCCCATGCGGCCAAGCGCGCCGGATCGACACCGGTGATCTGGAGCCGCCGCGGCCCTTCGCAGGGGGTAGATTTCGCGATCGGCGGCGGCAGCATGCTGCTGTCGGATGTGGATATGCTGCTGCTGACCATGTCGGCACAAGATCTGACGGCGGTCGCCAAGAGGCTGAAGCCCAATCTCGCGCCTTCAGTGCCGCTGGTCATCTGCGCCAAAGGCATCGCCCGTCCAGGGGACCGGCTTTTGAGCGACGTTCTGAGCGAGGCCCTGCCTGGGCACAAGATTGCGGTCCTGTCGGGGCCCAGCTTCGCCACCGAGGTCGCCGCAGGCCTGCCGACTGCGATTACCATCGCGTCCCATGAGTCCGCGCTGGCGGAGCGCGTGGCGCGGGCACTGAGCAGTTCCAGCTTTCGACCCTATGTCTCGAGCGACCCGGTCGGGGTTCAGCTGGGCGGGGCGATCAAGAACGTCATTGCGATCGCCTGCGGAATCATTACCGGGCGCAAGGCGGGAGAGAATGCCCGTGCCGCCCTGATGACCCGAGGCTTGGCCGAGACGGCTCGGCTGGGGCAGGCGATGGGTGCGCGCATCGAAACATTTTCGGGTCTGGCCGGATTAGGCGACCTCAGCCTGACGGCAACGTCGTTGTCGTCGCGCAACTTCCATCTGGGCTTTGCGCTTGGCCAGGGCAAAAGCCTGCCCGAAGCGCAGGCTGAAATCACCGGAGTAATCGAAGGTGTAGCGACCGCGCGCGCCGTCGTGGCCCTGGCGGCGCGCCATGGGGTCGAGATGCCGATTTCTGCCGCCGTCGCGGCGATCGTCGAAGACGGAGCCGATATCGGCGATACGATTGCGGCCCTTCTGGCCCGGCCGATCAAGAACGAAACGGCGTAACGTAGATGGGTTCGGGCGCGCGGACATTCGCCTATCCCGGCATCGTCCTTGGCTCAGTCGCGCTGATCCTCCACGTCTTCGTGAACCAGCATTATGACTTCTTTCGGGACGAACTCTATTTCATCGTCTGCGGCCGCCATCCGGCCTGGGGTTATGTCGATCAGCTGTTCGATCTGGCAGCCTTGGCGCTGGTCATGCCCTTCGCGCCGCTGAGACGCGCATTCTTCACGCCTTGGCCCTATTTTGCGACATTGGTTGCCGCGACCATCATATCGCCGAATGTGATCTGGCAGTGGAATCACGGCTGGCCCTTCCTGGAAATCGGCGCAGCGGGTGCAACGACAAAGAATATGGCGATGTCGCTACCCGCCTATCTTGTCAGTCAAGTTGTCCTGTTGAATCCAGCCGCAGCGATCGTCTGGATCGCCGGCCTGATAGCCTTGGCTTTGTCACCCCGCTGGCGGCTCTATCGGGTCTTCGCACTTCAATATGGCGTCTTGATCGTCATCGAAGTCCTGACGCACGGGAAAGATTATTACGCATTCAGCCTTTACCCGACTTTATTCGCGTTCGGTGCGGCGGCGACCGAGAATGCTGTTTCCGCATCGATGCCGCGAGCCTGGCTGGCGTCGCTGATCGTCGCAGTCGGGGCGATGGCGGCGCCAATCGCCATCCCGCTGCTGCCGGTCGACCGGTTCATCGCCTATGAAGCGGCCATCGGCTATCGGCCGAGCCAGTCGGAGCATCGCGAATTGGCGGCCTTGCCACTGGAATATGCGGATATGTTCGGTTGGCGGGAAATGGCCAAATCGGTCAGTAACGCCTATTGGGCTCTGCCCGACGAGCAACGCGCGAATGCGGTGTTCATGGCCAATAACTACGGCGAGGCCGCTGCGATCGATGTTTTCGGCGACCGCTTGCCGCCGGCGATCAGCGGGCATAACAACTACTTCCTGTGGGGCCCGCGCGGACATGACGGTGCTGTTGTGATTGCCCTGGTGCGCGACCCGGAGATGATCAAGGCTAAATGCAAGCGCGTGGGGGTCGGCGAAACCATCGACAACTCCTATGCAATGCCCGATGAGACGAAGCTTCATGTCGTCGTATGCATCGACCTGAACGCATCATTGAAAGACGACTGGGCGCAGTTCAAGAATTACAACTGACAGCAAGGCCTGTCGGGGCCATCTGCATGAATGACGAGGTATGAATGAATTACTGGCTGGTAAAATCCGAACCGGTGAAATGGTCTTGGGACGATCAGGTCAAATCCAAGACCACCTTCTGGGACGGTGTCCGCAATTATATGGCGGCCAATAATATGAAGGCGATGCGCAATGGCGATCTGGCTTTTTTCTACCACTCCAACGAGGGAAAAGAGATCGTCGGCGTGGTCGAGATTACCAAGGAGTTCTATCTCGACCCCAAGGACGAAACCGGCAAATTCGGCATGGTTGACGTGACGGCGGTGGAAAAACTGCCGACGCCGGTCACTCTGGCACAGATCAAGGCCGATCCGGCGCTTGCCGATATGGTTCTGGTCAAGAATTCACGCCTGTCGGTCCAACCTGTGACGCCGGCCGAATGGAAGCGGATTTCAGGCCTTGGCGGGCTGGTCGCGGCCAGGCCCGGCAGCACTATATCTTAGCGAGACGACATGCTGGCGAACCTGCAACGCAACATTATCGCCGGCATTTTCATTGTCGTACCGATCTGGCTGACGGTTTGGGTCATCTCCTTCATGATCGACCTGCTTGTCCAGTTCGGCCGGCCGATCGCCTCGCGCCTCGCACGCTGGATCGCGCCCAGTTCGCCCAATCTGGCGGCCGTTTTTCAAGACCGCGATTTCCTGGATTTCGCGGCAGTCATCATTGTTCTGGTCGGGCTGCTTTTGCTGGGCGTCGTGGGGCGCGCGGTGATCGGGCGGCGCCTTCTGGCGGCCTTCGATTCGCTGATGGCGCGTATTCCGCTGGTCCAGTCGATCTATGGTTCGGCGCGCAAACTAATCCAGACCGTCCAAACCAAGCCGGACGGGCATCAACGGGTCGTTCTTATCGAATTCCCGTCGCCGGGCATGAAGGCCGTCGGACTGGTGACACGTACGTTTATCGACCCATCGACACAAACCGAAATCGCCGCGGTCTATGTGCCGACGACACCCAACCCAAGTTCGGGCTATGTCGAACTGGTGCCCACGACGACTTTGGTGCCCCTCGACTGGACGGTGAACGAGGCTCTGACCTTTGTCATCTCAGGCGGTGCGGTGGCGCCGGAAAGCTTCGTTTGGTCGGCGCCTATATCGAATGCGGCCGTAGACCGAATCACACATTGACGGTTCGGCTTGTGCCGCCCCGCCCCGCCCCATAAAATGACCACACCATCCGAATGGACCGATCGGGAAGCCTGCATTCATGAGCAATATCAATAAGATTTTCCCAGTACCGCCCGATGTCGCGGCCAGTGCGCATATCGATGCCGCAGGCTATCGCGATTTATACGCGCGATCGGTCGGGGATTCGGACGCATTTTGGCGCGAACAGGCGAAGCGGATCGACTGGATCGAACCCTTTACGGTCGTTCAGAACACCAATTTCAACCTACCTGTCTCGATCAAATGGTTCGAAGACGGGGTGTTGAATGTCGCCGCCAACTGCCTGGACCGGCATTTGGCGGACCGCGGCGACAAGGTCGCGATCATCTGGGAAGGCGACGATCCGAAGTCTTCGCGCCACATCACCTATCGCGAGCTGCATACTGCCGTCGGCAAGCTGAGCAATGTTCTGAAATCGAAGGGCGTCAAGAAGGGCGAGCGGGTCACCATCTATATGCCGATGATCCCGGAAGCCGCGGTGGCGCTTCTGGCCTGCGCCCGGATCGGCGCGGTGCATTCGGTGGTGTTCGGCGGATTTTCGCCCGAGGCGCTGCGCGACCGTATTCAGGACAGCCAATCGCGGGTCATCATCACGGCCGACGAGGGTTTGCGCGGCGGCAAGAAAATTCCGCTCAAAGCCAATGTGGATGCGGCGGCGGCGGCCTGTTCGGTGGTCGATACGGTCATTGTGGTGCGCCATACCGGCGGCACGATCGATTGGCGGGAGGACCGTGATTTTTGGTACCAGGACCTGGTGACATCGGCCAGCGCGCTGTGCCCGCCGGAACCGATGGAGGCGGAAGACCCGCTGTTCATCCTCTACACCTCGGGGTCGACCGGGAAACCCAAGGGCGTACTCCACACCACCGGCGGCTATATCGTGTGGGCATCGATGACCCATCAATATGTCTTCGACTGCCACGAAGACGATATCTACTGGTGCACCGCCGATATCGGCTGGGTCACGGGGCACAGCTATGTGGTCTATGGCCCGCTGGCAAACGGCGCGACTACGCTGATGTTCGAGGGCGTGCCGAACTATCCCGACAGCAGCCGATTCTGGCAGGTCGTCGACAAGCATAAGGCGACAATCTTCTACACCGCGCCGACGGCGTTGCGCGCGCTGATGCGCGAGGGCGACGGGCCGGTAAAGTTGACCAGCCGTGCATCCCTACGCGTTCTCGGCTCGGTCGGAGAACCGATCAACCCCGAAGCGTGGCTCTGGTACCATAATGTGGTCGGCGACGGCCGACTGCCGATCGTCGATACATGGTGGCAGACCGAGACCGGGGGCATCATGATCTCGCCGCTGCCGGGCGCGACTGCGACCAAGCCGGGCTCTGCCACACTTCCCTTCTTCGGGGTGAAACCGCAGATCGTCGATGCCGATGGCACGCCGCTTGAGGGTGTGGCGGAGGGCAATCTCTGCATCTCGGACAGCTGGCCCGGCCAGGCCCGGACGCTCTACGGCGATCATGCGCGCTTTGGCCAAACCTATTTCACGACCTTCAAAGGCCGCTATTTCACCGGCGACGGCGCCAAGCGCGACGAGGACGGCTATTACTGGATCACCGGCCGGGTCGACGATGTGATCAATGTATCCGGGCACCGGCTGGGCACGGCGGAAATCGAAAGCGCCCTGGTGGCGCACCCCAAGGTGGCCGAAGCTGCGGTCGTCGGTTATCCGCACGACATCAAGGGGACCGGCATCTATGCCTATGTCACTCTGGTGGCGGGCGGGGACCCGACAGATGCGCTGCGCAAGGAACTGATCCTTTGGGTGCGGGCCGAGATCGGTGCGCTGGCCGCGCCGGACCTGCTGCAATGGGCGCCTGCATTGCCCAAGACCCGGTCCGGCAAGATCATGCGCCGCATCCTGCGCAA
>PLTD01000058.1 GCA_003165335.1 Rhodospirillales bacterium
ATGGACGGAAACTAGCTAGGCATTGACGTCTCCCGAGGTCACGTCGCGTTGAGTGCCGTCACTGTCCAGATACTGAAACAAATGCTGCCCGGGAAGGTCTTGGCTTTGTCTCACGATGCGAGCGACACGGCGGTCGCGCAGTTTCAGATTCCAAAGCTTGCCACTCTTTCCCATAAAGCGAAATCGAAGTTCGCTTCCGGCGACTTGGACGTGCCGGTTCGCAAGGGTGGTCAGACCGTAGCTCTTGTTCTGTTTGACGTAATCGGCATTACCGACCCGGATCATCGTTGTCTCGAGCAAATGCACCACCGTCGCCAAGACCTTCTCTCGCGGCAGTCCGCGCAAGCCCAAATGTTCGTCGACAGTGGCCCTGATTTTCGGCAATACCTGCGCAAATTCGATCATGTGCTCGTACTTCGCGCCGTCGCGAACTTCGCGAAAGCGGGGATGATACCGATACTGCTTTCGGCCTTTTGAATCTCTCCCGGTCGCCTGGATGTGTCCTCTTGGACTAGGGCAGATCCACACGTCGGTGTAGGCAGGCGGAATGGCGAGTTGATTGATGCGTTTGATCACGCGGCTATCGAGAATGCGATTTCCTTCGGCATCCCGGTAAATCCAGCCCTTGCCCCGTCTCTTCCTAGTAAAGCCGGGGCGATCGTCGGTAACGTAAACGAGGCCGGCGCTCTGGGCGGCGTCGTTGGGATCGACGATATTATCGTTGCTCTGCAGCATGGGTTCTAATGCCAATCGCCAATCGAGGTGAAAATCTGTGCTCTGGGGGAGGAGCGTTCGCACGCCGGATTCTCGTTCCGTCGCCCATCCTGCGCAAATGGCGGCCATGGACAGAAGATTCCGGCGCATCCCTGGCAAAGCGTGCATGCCGCGCTCGGTTGCGCAAATGAGGTGGCTAGAAATGCCGACCGGTTTGCTCCGGCCAGCATTTCCAGCTTCTATTTAGTTCGGCGCGTTTGTCGTTGTCGTTGTCTGCTGGCTGGTCGTCGTGCCATCAGGCGAATTGGTCTGCTCTTGGCGTGACCGACTTACCTGACTGCCGGTGGTATCCTCGGTCTTGCTAAAGGATTTCTTGGCCGTCGTCTGGTTGCCATCGGCGTCCGTAGTCTTCTCCGTTTTATTCGCTTGAACGGTTTGGCTGCCGTCGGCGCCCTGAACGACGGTTTTTTGCTGCGTTGTCGTCTGCTGGTCTTGGGCTACGGCCAGGCCGGTCATCAAAGAGAACGCAGCGGTGGCCGCAAGTAAAGATTTGAGCATGATATCTCCTGGAGCTGGGGTCGTTGCCCGACTGGGTGGCAACCCTTCACCAGATTGGGAGGTTCCCGTCGTCAGGTTCCTCGCGAGAAACCCCGGCGTTGAGGCTGGGGAGGTAAGCGAGAGGGCCCGAAGGGTGGTTCCCGACATGGAGCGCGACAATATTCGGGAGTTCGTTGCGCTGTGACGCTGCTATATCCTCCGGGTCAAGGCGCCGTTCGGCGCCGTTAACTCGGAGATGTGATGGCTGCGTCGCGGACCGCCTGGAAAGCGGAGCTGTCGCTGGTCTTTCGGCGCGCCGCCGGCCGCAGCGTCCTGGCCGAGCGGCGGCATGAAGGGCCGCTGGTTGTGCAAAAGCCCCTCTACCCGGAAGGGTCGGGCGTCTGCCATGCGGTCCTGGTTCATGCCCCTGGCGGCATCGCCGGGGGCGACGCATTGACCGTAAACCTGTCGCTTGAACGGGATGCGCGGGCGCTGATCACCACGCCGTCCGCCACCAAATGGTACAAGGCCGACGGCCGCCGTGCGCGCCAAGACGGTCATTTCCGCGTCGCCGCCGGCGGGGTTCTGGAGTGGCTGCCGCTCGAGACTATCGTCTTCGACGAGGCCGATGCGGCAATCCAATCCCGTGTCGCACTTGAAGATGGCGCGGCCTATGCCGGTTGGGAAATCGCCTGTCTGGGGCGTCGCGCCTCGGGTGAGGTCTTTTCCCGCGGCGCGCTGCTCCAGACTTTGGAGATCAGCCGCGCTGGCAGGCTGATCTGGAACGACCGTATCGCGCTCGCCGGGGGCGACCGGCTGTTGAGTTCGCCGGCCGGGATGGCGGGGCGTCATGTCGCCGGTGCAATGGCCATAGCCGGTCCCGGGGCCCTGCCGTCCGAGCTGCTGGAACAGTGCAGAACCTTGTCGCCGGCAGAGGGTGAGGGCGGGGTTACTGCCCTGCCGGAAATTATATCGGTTCGTTATCTGGGCGGCAGCGCGGAACATGCGAAAAACTATTTCGAATCCATTCGGCGGGTGCTCAGACCCTGGTATGCTGCACTGCAAGCACATCGCCCGCGCATCTGGGATAGCTGACGTTAAGAGGTCGGGGTTTTCATGGAACTGACGCCGCGTGAAACGGAAAAACTGCTCATCTTCACCGCTGCCCTGTTGGCAGAACGCCGCAAGGCGCGGGGCCTTAAGCTCAATTATCCCGAGGCCGTCGCCTTCATCACGGCGGCGATTCTGGAGGGCGCGCGTGACGGGCGCAGGGTTGCCGATCTGATGGGCTATGGCGCGACCATCCTGACCCGCGACGACGTGATGGAGGGCGTGCCCGAAATGATCCCGGAAATCCAGGTCGAGGCGACTTTCCCCGACGGCACCAAGCTGGTGACCGTCCACAACCCGATTCCTTAAGGAGCGCCAGATGATTCCAGGCGAAATTCTGGCGGAACCCGGTGAGATTGAGCTCAATGCCGGGCGTGACGCGGTGATTGTCGAGGTCGCGAACAGCGGCGACCGGCCCATTCAGGTGGGCTCGCATTACCATTTTTTCGAAACCAACGATTCGTTGAGCTTTGAGCGCAAGGCTGCATATGGCATGCGGCTCGATATTGCATCCGGCACGGCGGTCCGCTTCGAGCCGGGCCAAACGCGCACGGTCCGGCTTATCCCCTATGAGGGCGACCGCAAGGTCTACGGATTTCAGGGCAAGGTAATGGGGGCGCTCAAATGAGCTTGAAGATCGGGCGTCAGGCCTATGCCGAAATGTATGGGCCGACCGTCGGCGACAGGGTGCGGCTGGCCGACACCGGCCTGTTCGCCGAGGTCGAGCAGGACTTCACGCGATACGGTGAAGAGGTGAAATTCGGCGGCGGTAAGGTCATCCGCGACGGCATGGGGCAGGGACAGCTCGTCTCGGCACAGGTTGCCGACACGGTCATCACCAACGCGCTGATCATCGACCACTGGGGCGTCGTCAAGGCCGATATCGGGATCAAGAACGGCTTGATCTCGGCCATCGGAAAGGCTGGCAATCCCGATATCCAGTCCGGCGTCACCATCCCGATCGGCGCGGGGACAGAGATCATCGGCGCCGAAGGCATGATCGTAACCGCCGGCGGGATCGACACCCACATCCATTTCATCTGCCCGCAACAGATCGACGAAGCGCTGATGAGCGGCGTCACCACCATGATCGGCGGCGGTACGGGGCCGGCGACGGGCACCTTCGCCACCACCTGCACACCCGGGCCGTGGCATATCCACCGCATGCTGCAATCGGCCGATGCCTTCCCGATGAATCTGGGCTTTCTGGGCAAGGGCAATGCCAGCCTGCCCGACCCGCTGCGCGAGCAGGTGACCGCCGGCGCGATCGGGCTCAAGCTTCATGAGGATTGGGGAACGACGCCCGCCGCAATCGACAACTGCCTGTCGGTGGCGGAGGAAATGGATGTCCAGGTCGCGATCCACAGCGACACGCTGAACGAATCGGGCTTCGTCGAGGCGACGCTTGCGGCCTTCAAAGGCCGCTCGATCCACACGTTCCATACCGAAGGCGCTGGCGGCGGCCATGCACCCGACATCATCAAGGCGGTTGGCCAGCCGAATGTGCTGCCCTCGTCGACCAACCCGACGCGTCCCTATACCGTCAACACGATCGACGAACATCTGGACATGCTGATGGTCTGCCATCACCTGGACCCGGCCATCGCTGAGGACATTGCCTTCGCCGAAAGCCGAATCCGACGCGAGACCATCGCGGCGGAGGATATCCTGCACGACATGGGCGTCTTTTCGATGATGTCGTCCGACAGTCAAGCGATGGGCCGCGTGGGCGAGGTCATTATCCGCACCTGGCAGACAGCGCATAAGATGCGGGATCAGCGGGGTTCTCTGCCCGGCGACCCCGCCCGCAACGACAACAACCGGATTAAGCGCTATATCGCGAAATATACGATCAACCCGGCAATCACCCATGGAATCGGCCATCTGGTCGGCTCGATCGAAGTCGGAAAGCTGGCTGATATGGTGGTGTGGAAACCGGGGTTCTTTGGGGTGAAGCCGTCGCTGATCCTCAAGGGCGGTTCGATCGCGGCGGCGGCGATGGGCGATCCAAACGCCTCGATCCCGACGCCCCAGCCGGTTCGCTACCGCCCGATGTTCGGGGCCTTCGCGGGCGGCCTCAAGACTTCGGTGACCTTCGTCTCGCAGGCCGGCCTGAACAATCCCGAGGTTGCCGCACTCGGCCTGTCCAAGCCCCTGCATGCGGTCAAGAACACCCGGACGGTCCGCAAGTCGGACATGATCCATAACGACGGCCAGCCGGTGATCGAGGTCGACCCCGAGACCTATCTGGTCAAGGCCGATGGCGTACCCCTGATCTGCGAGCCGGCCAGCGTTCTGCCGATGGCGCAACGCTATTTCTTGTTTTAGGGCGATAGGGCTGAGCCGCAGATGACACAGATTTATCCAGAGTTTCATCGCGCCATTGCGAGGAGCGAAGCGACGCGGCAATCCAGGCGGTCGCCGCATGTCCCTCGGGGTTGCTTTGCTGCTCTCGCACTTACGGCTTTGGGGCGGAGTTTCATCCGCCTAAATCTGCGCAATCTGCGGATGAAAAATCCATGCTGACCATCACCGAACGCGTGCAGGGTGAGGGGGCATCCGATGACCGGTTGGTTCTGCCGTTCGATCAGCGGCAGAAAAGCCGCCTCAGAGTCAGGCTGGAATCCGGCGACGAGGCGGCGCTGACGGTGGAACGTGGGGCGGTGCTGCGCGGCGGGGACCGGCTGCGGGCCGCAGATGGGCGCATCGTCCTGGTGGTCGCGGCAAATGAGCCGGTGACATTGGTCACCGCCCATGATCATTGCGATCTAATGCGCGCCGCCTATCACCTGGGCAATCGCCATATCCCGCTGCAGATCGGCATTGGCTGGATCCTGCTGGAGCAGGATCACGTGCTGGAACATATGCTGGAGGGGCTGGGCGTTCAGCTCCGCCACGAGCAGGCTCCCTTCGAGCCCGAGGCTGGCGCCTATGGTGGCGGTCATCGCCACCATGGCGAAGAGGATCATGGCCATGATCATGGGGATGGCCGTCATCACCATGATTGAGCCATTGGCGTTCAGTCGGCTGCTGCAATTGGCGAGCCCGATGCTGCCGGTCGGGGCCTATTCCTATTCAGGCGGGCTTGAGGCGGCGATCGAATCCGGCACGGTGCATGACGCGGACAGCACGCGTATCTGGATCGAAGATGTTCTCGACGTCTATATTTCCCGCTTCGAGCTACCGATCCTCTGGCGTATGCATCGGGCCTGGACCCATGGCGGCGAGGGCGCGGCCGAGTGGAACGCGCGTTTCCGCGCCGGGCGCGATACATCCGAGGGGCGTGCAGAAACCCTGCAGATGGGTAGTTCGCTCGTCCTGTTGCTGCGGGACTTGGGCGAATTTCCGGCCCAAGGGCTGGAGCGTCTCCAGGCCATGGCGCCGGTTACGTTCCCGCTGGCATACGCTTTTGCAACCGCAGCCTGGGACATTCCCACCCGGGCGGCTTTGCACGCCTATGCCTGGTCGTGGCTGGAAAACCAGGTAGGCGTCGCGATGAAGGCCGTACCCATCGGACAGGTTGCGGGGCAGCGGATTCTGGCTGCCGCCGCCGCGGAAATCCCCGAAATCGTCGGTCGCTCAGCAACGCTGCAGGATACGGCGATCAGCAATTTCGCACCCGGCCTGACGCTCGCGGCCTGTCGGCACGAAACCCAATATTCCCGTCTTTTCCGCTCATGAGGATCGACCATGCAGATGAATAGCGACCCGCTTCGCATCGGAATCGGCGGCCCGGTCGGTTCCGGGAAAACCGCGCTCACACTTGCCCTCTGCCGCCGTCTGCGCGACGATTATAATATCGCGGTCGTCACCAACGACATCTACACGCGAGAGGATGCCGAATTCCTGACCCGCAACGGAGCTTTGGCGCCCGAACGGATCGTCGGCGTCGAAACCGGCGGCTGCCCGCATACTGCGATCCGCGAAGACGCCTCGATGAATCTCGCCGCGGTTGCCGATCTTTGCGAACGATTCGAGGGTCTGGATATCGTGTTCGTGGAAAGCGGCGGGGACAATCTGGCGGCGACCTTTAGCCCCGAACTGTCCGACCTGACGCTGTATGTCATCGATGTCGCCGCCGGCGAGAAAATCCCTCGCAAGGGCGGGCCGGGGATTACCAAGTCGGACCTGCTGATCATCAACAAGATCGACTTGGCCCCGATGGTCGGCGCGTCGCTTGAAGTTATGGACCGCGACGCCCGGCGCATGCGCGGTGAGCGGCCCTTTATCTTCACCAACCTGAAGATAGATCAGGGCCTTGAGGATATTGTGCGATTCATCGAAACGCGCGGATTGATGCGCCACTGAACCGCCAGAAATGGATCGGGCGCCGGATCAGCCTTTTGCGGCTGTTCCGGCGCCCGATGGGTTCAGGCCTGGAGTGGGGCCCCGAAGGGCTATTTCGCTCCGGGCGTGTAAATTTGGTCGAATACGCCGCCGTCAGCAAAATGGGTCGGCTGTGCCTTGGCCCATCCGCCGAACTTCTCGTCTATCGTGAACAGCTTCAATTTCGGAAATTGGGCTGCATAGCGTGCGGCTATCTCGGGCGACCGCGGGCGGTAGAACCAGTTCGCCGCAATATCCTGGCCTTCGTCACTATAGAGATAGTTTAGATAGGCCTCGGCGACCTTGCGTGTGCCTTTGCGGTCGACATTGGCATCCACGACCGCAACCGGCGGTTCGGCGAGAATGCTTTCAGAGGGCACGACGATCTCGTAATTGTCGCCGCCGGCTTCCTTCACCGCGAGAAATGCCTCGTTTTCCCAGGCAATCAGAACGTCGCCGACGCCGCGTTCGGTGAATGTGATGGTCGAGCCGCGTGCACCGCTGTCCAGAACGGGCACGTTTTTATAGAGCTTCGTGATGAAATCCCGCGCTTTGGCCTCGTCGCCGTTATTGTGATCCAGCGCCCAGCCCCATGCGGCAAGATAATTCCAGCGGGCGCCGCCGCCGGTCTTTGGGTTCGCGGTTACGACTGCCACGTCCGGGCGAATCAGGTCGTCCCAGTCTTTGATCTTCTTCGGATTGCCTTTGCGGACCAGCAGGACGATCGTCGAAGTATAAGGTGAACTGTGATTTGGCAGCCGATCGATCCAATCGGTCTGGATCTGACCGGTCTTTGCAATGGCATCGATATCGCCCGCGAGCGCGAGGGTGACGACATCTGCGTCCAGCCCGTCGATCACGGCTCGGGCCTGCTTGCCCGAACCGCCATGCGATTGTTGAATAGTCACGTCCTCGCCCGTTTGCTTTTTCCAATAGGCGGCGAAGCGGTTGTTGAACGCGACGTAGAATTCGCGTGTCGGGTCGTATGAGACATTCAGCAGCGTCGTTTCGGCGCGGGCGCCGGCGAGCGTCGCTAAGGTGATCCCGGCGGCGATAAACGCGGCTCGGACCTTAAGGTTTAAGTTCATGATATCCCTCGCTTGATACGGTTCGCGCCTTACCAGGTCACCTGAGTGCGTAGTGCCAAGACGTCGATCGATGCCCCGACAGGGGCGCCTAGTCGTCCTTGGGTGAGAAGGCATGCTCTGGGTAAATGCGCGTGCTCTCCGGCCAATCGTAGCGATCTGGCATGCATCTTTTCTCACTTTTCTCGTTCCGGCCAATGCGGTTGGCTGGAATTGGATGATCGGAGTTAATATACTATAAATTATAGTATATTAATTTTAACATACATTTCGATAGGAGTAAATTGAAACGGATAAATATCTTATATAAAAGAATTCTGACGCAAGCAGCTATGTTGCTGAAATCGGCTCAGCGAGGTTTTGGGTTTGCGCTGAGGGTGCTAAAAGCGGGCGAAGTTTCGCTCGCCCGCTGGGCAACTAAGTCTTTATAACGTTTGACTTACTAGGCGACCTGCGACGAAGCGCGACGGGGCCATCGCAGCGCCGAGCGATGCGCGAGATCAAAGACGATGAGGAGCCGACATGCGCGACGCCAGTTCGCGCTTGTAGGCTTCGATGTCGGCGATGGGTCGGGTCGCAACCTTCGTATCGGCGGCGGCAATTGCCACAGCGGAGGCGACCAGCGGCAAAATCCGCGGGTCGAGAACGTCGGGAATAAGATAATAAGGACCAAATCCGGGATGATCGCCGCCGGCCTGCGCCGTGCGCGCCAAATCCGACAGCGCTTTGACGCAGGCAAGTTTCATTTCCTCGTTGATCGTAGTCGCCCCGCAATCCAGGGCGGCGCGGAAGATGAACGGGAAACACAAGGCGTTGTTGACCTGATTTGGATAATCAGACCGGCCCGTTGCGACGATCGCATCGGGGCGTTCGCGCAGGATGATTTCCGGCATGATTTCCGGCACGGGGTTGGCGAGGGCCAGAACGATGGGTTTGGCCGACATATGTCTCAACAGCGCCGGTTCGATGCTCCCGGGCCCGGAGAGACCGATCAACACGTCCGCCCCATCCATGATCTCGTCCCAAGACTCCAAAGCCACGTCTTGGGCGTATCGCTCCTTATAGCGATTAAGCCCATTGCGGCCGCGGTGGATCAGTCCGCCGCTGTCGAGCATGAAAACATTCCGCTTATCGAGCCCCATTCCCACCAGCAGATCGATACAGGCAATGGCAGAGGCGCCGGCGCCGACGACGACCAATCGCGTCTTGCCGATATCCCTTCCTGTCAGATGGAGCGCATTGCGCAGTGCCGCTGCGACGACCACGGCCGTGCCGTGCTGATCGTCGTGCATGACTGGTATCTTCATCTGGGCCTTCAGCCGCTCCTCGATGTCGAAACATTCGGGCGCCTTGATGTCTTCCAGATTGATCCCGCCAAATGTGGGCTCAAGTGCACGCACAATATCGACGAAGCGATCCGGGTCGAGAGCGTCGAGTTCGATGTCGAATGCATTGACCCCGGCCAGAAGCTTGAAGAGAACGCTTTTGCCCTCCATCACCGGCTTCGCCGCCAGCGGACCGATGGCGCCAAGACCCAATACGGCAGTGCCGTTGGTGACGACGGCGATCAGATTCGATCGACCCGTGTAATCTGCGGCCTTCGCCGGATCCCGAGCGATTTCCATCGAAACTTCGCCAACGCCGGGTGTATAGGCGAGGCTGAGATCCGCCCGCGATTCGACTGGCTTGGTCGGGACAATTTCGATTTTCCCGGGCCTGGGCTTGGAGTGATAATCCAACGCCGCGCGAATCAGATTTTCGTCCAACTGTGTCTCCTGCTGAGATCTTCAGGCCGTCAGGAGTCGGCGATCAATTTCATCGGCTGTCTGGTCGCCGACAGCTTTAGGAGACCTTCCTGAAGTCGCTGTGCCCAGCGTCCGGGCCACTCCATAGCATAGGCTTGGAAACAAAATAAACTGCTACGCCCGGCCACAGGTTATAAACCTGCGATTATTTCGCGAATTAAATAACTTTCTTTAGGGCGGATTTGTTGCCTCTCTCGCTAAGCGCAGGATAGCGACGGGCTGCACCGTGCCGTGGAAAGCGATGTTGAAGGTTTATCGGTCCGGCGAACGCGGACCGTTCGCGAGATCGATTGCCGTCAGCGAACCGGGCAGATTTTACTCGCGTTCAGAGAGCCGATGTAGGCAGCCAAAGACTCAAGATCCATGCCGCTGAACATTTGCTCCCGCATCGGATAGTGAGGACTGGCGATCTTCAGACGAAGCTGGTCGGCCGGCAGACAGAGCGCGGCGATTGCGGCAAATGTGGGAGCCTGCACGGGCACGCCCTCATCGGGACTGGCAACGGGCGCAGGCTTCTTTTGCGTCGGGATAACCTGATGGCATGCGCTGCAGGCTTCGATGGCGAGCGCCTTTCCGGCTTCGATCGATGCCCGCGCCGCATGGTTTGCCCCAAGTGCCGCCAAACACAGCAAAACCGCCAAGCCGGTCCGGTTCGATTTTGATGACATGACTTTGCCTAAAGTTCCACTGCGTTCACCTTGGTATTTCTACTCTCGGAAGCTAAATCATCATTGACCCAGGTCAAGGTGATGGAGGCCGTTTCGCCTTCTATTCGCGCCGTCCGACAAACCTGCTGATGCGAGGCCGCTCCTGTGAGCACGCATAATTTGGAAATATTCTTTTCGCCGCGCTCGATCGCTTTGATCGGCGCGAGCCGGCGCGCGCATGCGGTTGGCGCCGTAATTGCGGAAAATCTGCTGTCCGGGTCATTTGCGGGTCCGATCATGCCGGTGAACCATCATCAGACCGCGATACGCGGAGTTCTCGCCTACAATGATGTGGAAAGCCTACCGATAGTTCCCGATCTCGCTGTGATCGCAACCCCTGCCGAGAGCGTCGCCGGTCTTATAGAGACTCTCGGGCGGCGCGGCTGCCCTGCGGCGGTCGTTATAAGCGCGGGTTTCGAGGGCGGCGATAGCATCAGCCGAACACTGAGGGACGATCTTCGCAAGGCTGCGCACGATCACGGCATGCGCATCATAGGTCCGAACTGTCTGGGCTTGATGGCGCCGGGACATGGGGTCAATGCCAGTTTCGCGCATATCGCTCCGCTGCCCGGTCGCATCGCCTGCGTCATGCAATCCGGCGCTCTGGCCGCTGCGGTGCTGGATTGGGCAACCGCCCGCGGCATCGGATTTAGCAAACTCGTTTCGCTGGGTGACGCCATTGATGTCGATTTCGGCGACCTTCTCAATTATCTGGCGCTCGATCCGGAGACCGACGCGATTCTGCTCTATATCGAAGGCCTGACCAATTCGCGGAAATTCATGGCGGCGGCGCGCGCCGCCGCGCGGGTCAAGCCGGTTATCGCGTTGAAGGCGGGTCGCACGCCGACAGCTGCGAATGCAATCAAATCCCACACCGGCGCTTTGGCCGGTTCCGACCGTGCCTATGACGCCGCGTTCCGGCGTGCGGGCATCGTCAGGGTCGAAACGCTGGACCACATGTTCGATGCGCTCGAGGTTCTGGCCCGGCCGCGGCGATATCGCGGCGAACGGCTGGCGGTGATCACGAACGGCGGCGGCGCGGGCGTATTGGCCACCGACGCATTGATCGCCCATCGCGGCACGCTGGCCGCACTGGCGCCCTCTACCATTGAGACCCTGAACAGCGCGCTTCCGCCGACCTGGTCCAAGGGGAACCCGGTCGACATCATCGGCGACGCAAACGGCGCGCGCTATGGCGCCGCGCTACAGGCGGTGGCTGCCGATCCCAATGTCGATGCCATTTTGGTGATGAATTGTCCAACGGCCGTGGCGTCGGCGGACGAAGCCGCCGAATCGGTGATCGAAACGGTGACCCGCGAAGACGCACCTGGGCAAGACAAGCCGGTTCTAGCCTGCTGGCTGGGCAGCCACGCCGCAATCGGTGCTCGCAAAAAGTTGTCAGGGGCGGGAATACCGGCATTCGCAACGCCGGAACAGGCCATCGACGGATTTGTCTATCTTGGCGAATTTGCGCGCGGCGTGGCGCATTTGAGTGAGATCGGCGGCGGACATGTCGGTCCTGTCGATCGCGGATCTGCGGCGCTTATGCTGCATGGCGCGCTTCTAAGCGGACGCGAATGGCTGGATGAGTCCGATTCTGAGGCACTGCTCTCGGCATATGGCATCGCCGTGGCCCAATCGGTAAAGGCGGCAACGCCGGATCAGGTCGCAGACGCCGCCCGAGCCATCGGCGGCACGGTCACGGTTAAAATCCGCTCATTGGACATAATCCACAAATCCGATTCAGGCGGGGTTGCGCTCGACATCGCCACGCCTGAAGAGGCGCGCGATGCGGCGCAAACGATGCTCGACCGCATTCGGTCGGCCAAGCCGAGCGCCAGGCTCGAGGGATTTATCGTCAGCGAGATGATCAAGAGGCCGAATGCGATCGAGTTGATTGCGGGGCTGGCCGACGATGCCACGTTCGGCCCTGTTCTCCTCTTCGGCCAGGGCGGCATCGCGGTCGGCGAACTGGACGATGCCGCAGTCGCGCTTCCGCCCCTGACGCCGGTGCTGGCAGAAGATTTGATTTCACGCACGCGCGTATCGCGTCTTCTAAACGGCTATAGGACGCATCCGCCGGCTGATCTCGATGCCCTGAAGAATGTCCTGATGGCTCTCGCGCGGATCGCGATAGATCATCCCGAGGTCGCCGAACTCGACATCAATCCCTTGCTGGCCGACGAAAACGGGGTCATTGCCCTGGACGCGCGCGTGCGCGTGCGCGACCCTGCCCTCGCGGTTCCGCCCGCCTTGGTCGCCTATCCTGAGGGTCTGCAGCATATCGTGACCAGCCGCGACGGCGGCAATGTGCTCATTCGTCCGATTCGCCCGGAAGACGCCCCGGCGTTGCAGCATTTCATTGAGAATCTCGATCCTACGACCATTCGCGCGCGTTTCTTCGAGACGATGAGGCGGCTGCCGCCTGCTCTGCTCGCTCGGCTTACGCAAATCGATTACGACCGCGAGATGGCGTTCATAGCAATCGAGCAGAGGGCCGGCTCTCTCGACGTCGATCCCCGTGACCAAGTCATCTGCGGCGTTGGCCGCATCATCATCCCGTCCGTGGGGGACAAGGCCGTCTATGCGTTGACAGCCTGCCCGACCACGATCGGCCGCGGCATAGCCCACGCCCTGATGACTGATCTGATCGCCTACGCTCGCAATCACGGCATGCGGACGCTTTGCGGAGAGGAGCTTGCCGACAGTGTCGATCTGGTCGGTGTTGCGCGCGACCTCGGCGGGAAAATATCCGCCGATCCGGAAGATCCCGGCGTCACCTGCATCGTTCTGCCTTTGCTGCCGAAGGCACAAGCGGCCTAGATCCCTGCGTCGGTTTGCCCACCCGCCCGGAGCGGCTTTTGACACAGGTCAATGCCGCGTCTGCCGAGATTTTGTCTTTTTGCCCTCACACCCGGGCGAGTTACGCCCGGCGTTATCAGGAGAGCAAGGGCATGTCGATCGGAGAAGAAGTCTATCTGGGTTTGGTTCTCTCGCTGTTCGTTCTGTTCGGCGTCCTGCTGGCGACACTGTCGTGGCTCGACTTGCGTGTGGATAAGGTCAAAAAGCCGCAGACGGCGCCGAAATCCACTCAGTCACTGGGCATGAGTCAGAAGGTCAGCGCACAGCATTAATAGCATTTAGGGTTCGGGGCCGGGTCCGCATCGAAATCTGCGGCCGGCGGCCCGGCGGCTGGCTGATAGTCGCCCGCTGTTGCGCAGAAGGATTGCTTTCAGGATCCGATTTTGCGCAGTCTGCGTAACCACTCAATTCCAAGGCGACGCCTACCATCAGCATTCCCCAGAATAACGCATGGCTTCGCGCTGTGATCGAAACCGCGGTTGACGGGATCGTTATCATCGATGCGATAGGCAATATCCGCCTGTTCAATACCGCGTGCGAACGGCTGTTCGGCTATTCCCAAAGCCAGGTAACTGGCTGCAACGTCAAAATGCTGATGCCCTCTCCTTATGCAGTGCAGCATGACGGATACTTGGCGCATTATCGAACGACAGGCGAAAAGCGGATTATCGGCATTGGCCGGCATGTCGAAGGTCGCCGCGCCGACGGATCGATCTTTCCGATGTATCTATCTGTCGGCGAGGTGGCGAGTGAGGGCGAAGAGCGGCTATTTGTCGGTATCATCCGCGATACCACCGAACAGCAGGCAGCCGAGCGCGTGCTTCGTGAGCAGAGCGAAAGGCTCCGCTCGATTATCGAAACGGTTCCCGACGCGATCATCATTATCGATGAACAGGGTCTGATCGAATCATTCAGCCCGGCAGCCGAACGTCTGTTCGGCTGGAGCAGCGACGAGGTTGTCGGCCGCAACGTGAGTGTACTAATGCCCTCACCCTATGGGGAAAGGCATGACGCCTATCTAAACCGATATCGTTCAACCGGTGAGAAGCGGATCATCGGCATTGGCCGTGTTGTCGTCGGTCTGCGCCGCGACGCTTCCACCTTTCCGATGGAATTGGCAGTCGGAGAAATGAATTTGCCTTCGGGGCGGTCTTTCACCGGATTCGTTCGTGACCTGACCGAGCGTCAGGATACGGACAAGCGGCTGCAGGAACTGCAGACCGAACTGCTGCATGTCGCGAGGCTGTCTGATATGGGCCAAATGGCTTCAGCCTTGGCGCATGAATTGAATCAGCCTTTAGCCGCGATCATCAATTGGACCCAGGCGGCGCGACGCATGATTGCCAAGCAGACAGACAACCCGCCACCCAAGGTTATGGAGTTTATGGATAACGCCATTGCCCAGGCCGACCGGGCGGGGCTTATCATTCGTCGGCTCCGCGATTTCATCGAGCGCGGCGAAATCGAACGGCAAGGCGAGGATATCGGCAGGGTTGTTGAAGAGGCGACGGCGCTGGCTCTCGTTGGCGCAAAGCAAAGCGGCGTCCGGGTCACTTTCGAACTGTCGCAAGCCTTGCCGGCGGTGCTGACCGATAAGGTGCAAATCCAGCAGGTTATCATTAATCTGGTTCGAAACGCGGTTGAGGCTATGGCTGATTCGCATGAGCGAAAGCTTACAATCGGGACGAAATTGACAGACGATGGAATGGTCGAAGTATCTGTTGCCGACACAGGCCCGGGATTGCCGGCAGAGGTTGCGGCCAAGTTGTTTCAACCGTTCGTCACGACCAAGGAAAAAGGGATGGGCTTAGGCCTTTCGATCAGCCGTTCGATCATCGATAATTTTGGTGGCCGCCTCGTGTCGCGCTCGAACCCCGGCGGCGGCGTGATATTCAGCTTCACACTTCCGCCAGCGGATCAGGACAGTGACGATAATGAACACTGACCATCAAGTGTTTATCGTCGACGACGATAGCGCCGTTCGGGAATCTCTCGCCGCGCTGCTCGAATCCCACGATTTCTTCGTTACGACCTTTCCCTCCGCGTTGCATTTCCTGGCGAAAAGCGACCGAAACGTGAGCGGCTGTCTGTTGGCCGATGTCCGCATGCCTGAAATGGATGGGTTGGAACTTCAGGAAAAGGTCGCGGCAAACTTTCCTGACCTCGCGGTGGTGATCATAACCGGCCACGGCGACGTTCCTGTTGCCGTTAGGGCAATGAAAGCGGGCGCCATCGATTTCGTCGAAAAACCCTTCCTGGAGGAGGTTATCGTCGACGCCGTTCGGCGCGCGATCGAACATGTGGCGCAGAGCCGTCGCCATCACACCGATGTCTCGGCTGCAAAATCCAGATTGGGGCTTCTCACACCGCGTGAACGGGAGGTTCTCGACGGCTTGGTCGCTGGGTTGCCCAACAAAACCATTGCCTATGACCTCGGGATCAGCGCGCGCACGGTAGAAATCCATCGTGCGCGTGTCATGGAAAAGATGCAGGTACGAAGCGTATCGGCCTTGGTCCGGATCGCGCTGGCGGCCGACATCATGCTGCAGTAACGGTCCGCGCAGCGCAACCGAGCGAGCCGCTGACCCGCTCGGCGAAGGCGGCAAGCTTCGGCGTTTAGGCCGGAGATAGGCCGTCTGGTGCGTCTGGGCCGATATGTGATTTAGTCCGGTGTGCGCTGCTGTTCGATGTATTGCTTGATGATAGCGAGGGGAGCGCCGCCGCAAGAGGCGGCAAAGTAGGACGGCGACCACAGGATGCCTTTCCAGTACCGCAGCGCAAGAGCCGGATGTTTTTGCCGGATGAGACGGCTGGAGACGCCTTTCAGGCTGTTGACCAGTGCCGAGATAGCAATCTTGGGAGGATAGTTCACCAAGAGGTGAACGTGATCGTCTTCTCCGTCCATCTCCACCAGTTCGGCATCGAAGTCGGTACAGACGTTGGCGAAGATGTCGCGCATGTCGTCAAGGATTGCCTTGGTGAACACATGGCGGCGGTATTTGGTCACAAAGACCAAATGGGCGTGTAGCGCAAAGACGCAGTGTCTACCGGTCCGAAAGTCGTTTTCATCTGTCACAGGCCAATGATATGGTGGAGACACGATCTGGCCGCACTGTTCCGTCTCTACCCAACCGCTGTGCAAGAAGTGCAGATGGCGCAAATTGCCGGGGCGTGTCGGTTTGTCTACAACTTGGCGCTTGAACAGCGGCGGGACTGGTGGCGGAGCTACAAGGCCAGCACCGGCTCAAACATCAGTTTTGCCAGCCAAAGCCGTGAACTCACCGAACTGCGGCATGAACTGGGCTGGCTGAAAGCCGCACCAGTTCATGCGTTGCAACAGGCGTTGCGAGATCTCGACCGGGCTTATCAGAACTTCTTCGCCGGTCGGGCGGACTATCCGACGACGCGCAAGCGTGGCCTCAACGATAGCTTCCGCTTTCCCGATCCCGTGTCACTCAAGCTCGAGCGCACCGGTCAGTCTTGCGGTCGTATCAAGTTGCCCAAGCTGGGCTGGGTCTCCTTGCGCGGCTGGTACCCGCTTCCCGGCGACATTTGCACGATCACTGTTTCGCGGCGTGTCGGACATTGGTTCGCTGCCGTCCAATGCGCGCGCGAGATTGCCGAACCGATCCGGTCTATCCTGCCGCCTGTCGGCATCGATATGGGCGTGGCAATTTTCGCGGCACTCAGCGACGGCACCAGCGTTGCGCCAGCTAATCTTGGCAAGAAGGCGCTTGGAGCCTTAGCCAAGGCGCAACGGGCTCTTGCGCGCAAGAAGCGCGGGTCGGCCAATCGCCTCAAGGCAATAGGGCGCGTGGCAAAGATTCAGCAGCGGGTAGTCAACGCCCGTAAAGACTTCCTCCACAAGCACAGCACCATCATTGCCAAGAACCACGGCCTGGTGGTTGTGGAGGCTCTCAAGGTGCGGAACATGTCTGCATCAGCCAAAGGCACAATCGAGGCGCCGGGCCGGAAGGTCCGGCAAAAAGCTGGACTAAACCGGGCTATCCTCGATCAGGGATGGGGCATGTTCCGTTCCATGCTGGCCTACAAACTGGCGGATCGGGGCGGAACGCTGGTCGAGGTGTCCGCTGTCTATACCAGCCAGACATGCGCCTGTTGCGGCCATGTCGATCCGGCAAATCGCCAAAATCAGGCGGCCTTCGTTTGTGTGCATTGCGGACACACCGCCAATGCCGACACAAACGCCGCCATCAACATTCTGCGGCGCACGGACACCGCGTTGAAGCCTGTCGAGGGGCACCGCACTAAGCGGCCCGATGAAGCAGGAACTATCCTCAGGGCTGCATAATGCGAACCTTCGGAACCCTCGCGCTTTAAGGGTGGGGAGGATGTCAGTGCCGGATATACGTACAATCACCTAGGGAACATTCCGAATTATGTCGGACTTCGACGCGCTCTAAGGAATAGGGGCAATTCCAAGGAGAGGTGATTCCATGCAAACGCACTCGTTTACGGCTTCCCCGGTTATCGGCCTTCCGTTCTTTGACGGTCGGATACCATCGGTCAACGACGGCAGGAGCAACGGGCTGGAATCGCTCGACACGATCGGCTCCGTTCAGTCGATTCGCGCCGGAGCAGAGCTTTACGCAGAGGGCGACTCAGCCAACTCCTGGTATCGCGTTACTTCCGGGATTTTGCGCACCTATAAATTATTGCCGGACGGCAGGCGCCAGATCGATGAGTTTCTCTTCCCCGGCGATTATTTCGGCCTTGAAGCCTGCGCCGAACACAGCTTCGCAGCAGAAGCAGTGACAACGGCCAGCGTCGTTCGTTATTCGCGCGCACGGCTCGACACCTTGGCTGCCGAGGACGCCCGTCTAGGCGCTCAACTGTTACAGGTTACGTTGGCGCGGTTGGGCAAAGCCCATGAGCGCCTGCTGTTGCTGGGCCGCAAGACGGCCGAGGAAAAACTGGCCTCGTTCCTGCTCGAGATGCTGGATCGTTCTTCTGCGCGAAACATCATCGATCTTCCCATGTCGCGCACCGATATTGCGGACTATCTCGGCCTTACGATCGAGACAGTCTCCAGAACCTTTTCGTTGCTGAAGCAGGAACAGGTCGTTGAGTTGCCCAACGCTCATCATGTGGTTGTGATCGACCGTCAGGCGCTTGAAGTTCTCACCGGCGACGAATAAAGCCGGATTCTGTGTGCCGGGTCACTGGTCATGGCAATTCGAAATATTTTTATACCGGTATTTCGGGGTGCTCCATTTCGCACCCAACTCGACGCGGCGCTGCAGCTATGCACTAAGGACGCCGCCCATATAAATGTCGTGTTCGTTCGCCCCGATGCCGCGGCGATCGCTGCCTCAATCCCCGACATGCTTGTCGCCGCGGGCATTTCGGTCGAACATATCGAGAGTGAAGGACTAGCGGCTGAAGCGGAAGCCAAGGCCGAGTTCGAGAAGTGGCGAGTCGCAAACGGCATCAAATCCGGGCTGGTGGGCACCGATGTTTCGAGCGCGACTTGGCGAGAGCGGGTAGGGCCGCTGGAAGCCGTGGTTGTTGAGGTCGGTAGGCTCAGCGACCTTACAATCCTGGCTCGCCCGGATGTCTACGAGACCGACGTGTATCGCGCTTTCGACGCTGCGGTTTTCGAGTCCGGCCGGCCGGCGCTGATTGTGCCTGACCACCTGCCCCAAAAGATTCTCGATCATATCATCGTCGCTTGGAACAGCAGTCTTCAGGCAACGCGCGCGATTGCCGGCGCTTTGCCGTTGCTGCGCATTGCCGATCAGGTTTCGGTATTCACTGCGCCGACCCACGCCGACGAGGCGATCCGCGATCTGTATCTCGGCGAACAGTTGGCCTGGCATGGCATTCGCGCGAACTATCTAACGCCCGTCACCGAAAACGAATCCGTCGGCGAAGCACTGCTTGGCGCGGCCCGGGAACAGCAGGCTACGATGCTAGTCATGGGGGCCTATACTCACAGCCGCATCCGCGAGATGCTGCTCGGCGGAGTAACGCGCCATATTCTTCGGCACGCGGATATCCCGGCTCTGATGATGCATTGACGCGTATTCTTCTGCGGTGAGCTCGGCAAGTGAAGACCAGCGGAGGCAGGGTTGCCGTTAGAGGATGAACAAAGGTCGGTAGTGACGTTCCTGTCCCAGCCCGATAGCTACGGCCCGCAGATCGAAAGAATCGACCGGATAACGACCCACATCTCGCATCTTTTTCTGGTGGGCGGGCGCGTCTACAAGCTTAAGCGCGCGGTCAAACTCCCCTATGTCGATTTTTCGACCCTGGACAGTCGCCGCATTGCCTGCGAGCGCGAAGTCTCACTCAATCGCCGCACAGCCCCGGACCTTTATGAACGAACCTTGGCGATCACGAAGAATGCCCACGGCAAGCTCATGTTCGGCGGCGAGGGTGAAGTGGTCGATTGGGTTGTCGTTATGCGGCGATTCGAAAAAGACTGCCTCCTCGATGATCTGGCGCGCCGTGGCCCTTTGCGACCCGAGGTATTAAAGGCGCTGGGCGATGTGATTGCTGAATTTCACGCACGGGCCGAACCGGGACAGGGCTATGGCGGTGCCTCCGCAATGCGCGCGATCATCGACGGGAACTCGGTCTCTTTCGCTGCCTGTCAGGGTCACGTATTCGAGAAGGATTCGATCGATCGCCTGCAGCGCGTCTGTTATGAGCAATTGGAAAGGATAAGCCCGCTTCTGGACGCCAGGCGCCGGACGGGCAAGGTTCGCGTCTGTCACGGCGATCTTCATCTCAGAAATATCTGCCTGATCGACGGTCATCCGGTGCTGTTTGATTGTATCGAGTTCAGCGACTCCCTGAGCAATATCGACATATTATACGACCTGGCCTTCCTGCTGATGGATTTCGCCCACCGGGGGTTGAAGGGGGATGCGAATGCTGTATTCAACCGCTATTTGGACCGCAGCGACGAGGACGGCGGTCTAGCAGCGCTTCCTTTGTTTTTAGCGATCCGGGCCGCGATCAGAGCGCATGTCATTGCTTCGTCCGGTGATGTGTCCGACGGGATTGCCGAAGCACGCAGCTATGTCCGATTGGCATTGGAGTTGCTGCAGCCGAAGGCGTCCCGGCTGATCGCGATCGGCGGATTGAGCGGCACCGGAAAATCGACATTGGCCTATCGACTTGCGCCGGATTTCGGGCAGACACCGGGGGCCAGGGTGCTTCGAAGCGACGTGGTCCGCAAACAGCTTTTCGGCGAACACCCCGAAACACGTTTGCCGGCTGAAGGGTACGATCGGACCGTCACCCGGCGAGTTTACGACAGGCTGGCGATCGACGCGGAAAAGCTTCTCTTATCCGGGCAGACGGTGATCGTGGATGCGGTATATGCCCGCCCGGATGAGCGCGATGCGATCAAGGCGGTCGCTGAAAAAGCCGCTGTGCAGTTCACGGGTATTTGGCTGGAGGGGGACACCGAAATTCTGGCTCACCGCGTGTCCGGGCGGCGCAACGACGCCTCGGACGCCGACATTTCGATTGTTCGGCGTCAAGCCGATTATGACATTGGTCCTATCGATTGGTATCGAATTGATGCGTCGAGTCCGGCGGCCGATGTGGCTGCAGCTGTAAATCGAAAGATTCGTTAGGAAGTTTGCGGTTGGTGGATCATCCGATCGACGCGTTTGAAATATTTGCGCGCCAAGGCCAGCAATTCCCCGTCCGTGAGGCGATCCATGGACTCGATCGCCGACAAGCGTTCGATCAGACGCGGATCATAGCGGTGCAGATGCTTCACGAATTGGGTCTTGGCGTTTGCGGGACCGACCACCAGAAACCCCTTAACCGGCGCCAGATCGTTGGCGACTTTCTGAAAGAAAACATGGTCTTCCGTTGCGCGGTATCCTTCGGGATTCCCGGCTTTGGAGCGAAGATGATGCCGCGCTTGATCGGCATGGACCACGATTTCGTCGGACTCATCATGGCTTACAAATGCGATCCGCGCTTCGTGATGGTCGATCCAGAGGACCGCGTATATTCCCGTTGCCATTAGGTGGCCCCCGACTGAATTCCCGTATCTTCAAATTTAGCCCCTGTGCGGTTGCGGTCTTTGATTTCAATCAATTTTGAATGTCGGCGCTGCTTTGAGAGTAGGACAACACGGCGCTGCACCGATTTAGCCGAAGAGCGAAAGCCCATGAGCGCCTGCAACTGCGCCGCCGACCGTAATCAGACTCAGCACTAACAAAACCCAATGAAGTCGTTGGATAATTGAGAAAATTCGGTTCGGGTCGCGCCTGGCCTGAACCGCGAACCAGCGGTCCAGGAACAGCGGTTCCGCGACAAACAGCATAAACGTAAAGAGAACCCAAACGGCGACCATCGCGTCCAGGTACCAATATTGGCCTGATCCGAATTGCGGCCATAAATCCAGGCGCTGCACCATGAAAAAGCCGCTTGCGCCGGTAACGAGCGTGGTTCCCCGCGCCTGCCAGGCGAAACGGCGCTCGAGGCGCTCGAAAAACGCGACCCGATCTTCCGCCGATTTGAATTGTCGTACTGCGGGAAGCAGAACCGTTGTCACCATTCCGACGCCCCCGATCCACAAGACCACAGCGATTACGTGGATGGCGCGTACGATCGTCACATCGTTCATTGAGCAGTCCCCGCTGCACCCTCCTGCCATTTCCAATTGGCTATCTCGGGCATGTCTTCGCCGTGCTTGCAGATATAGTCGCGATGTTCGAGCAGCTTGTCGCGCAGCAGCTGCTCCAGATGGCCGCCGACATTGCGCATCCTTGGGACACGCGCCACCGCGTCGCCGGCCAAATGGAACCGGTCGAGGTCGTTCAGCACCGTCATGTCGAACGGCGTTGTCGTGGTGCCTTCCTCCTTGTAGCCGCGCACATGGATGTTGGGGTGGTTGTGCCGCCGGTAGGTCAGTTTGTGGATCATCGCCGGATAGCCATGATAGGCGAATACCACCGGCTTGTTGGTGGTGAAGAGGTCGTCGAAATCCTGATCCTCCAACCCATGTGGATGCTCGGACTGCGGCTCCAGCACCATCAGATCGACCACGTTGACCACGCGGAT
>PLTD01000111.1 GCA_003165335.1 Rhodospirillales bacterium
GGCCTGTCCTTGATGATCGAATCGCTCGGCCTCGCCGTGGCTTCCGAAATTCCGGTGCTCATCGTCGATGTGATGCGCTCGGGGCCTTCGACAGGCATTGCGACAAAATCCGAGCAGAGCGATCTCAACATCGCCGTCTATGGTCTGCACGGCGATGCCCCCCATATCGTGACGGCGCCCCTCTCCGTCGGTGATTGCCTCCTGACAGCACAGTGGTCGGTTCATCTGGCCGAGACTTTGCAAACGCCGGTTGTCATGCTTTCCGACCAATCGCTCGGCCAGGCCCGCGTCGTTATCGACAAGCCGGAAGATGTTGCCTTCGCGACCAAACGCCTGGTCTTCGAAGCGACCCCCGCCAGCTACGAACGATACGCCGCAACCGAATCGGGCGTTTCGGCGATGGCCATACCGGGCTTGCCCGGTGGCCAGTATACCGCCGACGGCCTCACGCATAATGCGCGTGGCACTCCCTCGAGCCAGGCCAAGGACCATGTCGGCCAGCTCGACAAACGCCAGCGCAAGCTTGACGCCTTCGACTTTGGCGCTCACTGGGCTGAAATCGATGGCGAAGGCGAATTGGCGGTTCTGACCTGGGGCTCAACGAGCGAACCCTTGCGCGAAGCCGTTGCCGCGGCACGCGCGGGTGGCATCAAGGTCAAGCTGATCGCGATGCGCCTGATCGCGCCCACGCAGCCGGCGCGGCTGGCAGCGGCGCTTGAGGGCGTCAAGCGCGTTCTCGTGATTGAACAGAACCACACCGGGCAGTTCTGGCGTTATCTGCGCGCCCACTACGATCTGCCCAACGAGGTCATCCCGATCCATTGTCCTGGCCCCCTGCCGATCCGGCCGGGCGAGGCCTTCGCGCACATTCAAGAAGGGGCACGAGCATGAACATGATTCCAAACGCCGCCAAAGCCTTCATCCCCGCCGATTACAAGTCTGCGGTTAAGCCCGTTTGGTGCCCCGGATGCGGCGACCATTCGGTGTTGATCTCGTTCCAGCGGGCGCTGGCCGAACTCGCCCTTCCGCCGGAACAAGTGGCGATCATCTCCGGAATCGGATGCTCGTCGCGGATCCCCGCCTACACCAACTGCTATGGCTTTCACGGCGTTCACGGCCGTTCCCTGGCGCTCGCCTCCGGGTTGAAAGTCGCCCGTCCCGACCTCACCGTCCTCGTCGCCAGCGGCGATGGCGACGGCTTTTCGATCGGCGGCAATCACTTCCTTCACGCCTGCCGCCGCAATATCGATCTGACCTATGTCGTCATGGACAATCGTATCTACGGCATGACCAAGGGCCAGCCGTCACCGACGACGGAGCCCGACTGGGACACCGCCATCGCCCCCGGCGGCACCGGCCTCAGCCCGTTTCACCCCCTTGTGATCGCGCTTGCTTCCGGCGCCAATTTCATCGCGCGCGGTTTCTCCGGCGACATCGGCGGTTGCGCCAAATTGATCGTCGACGCCGTTCGGACGCCGGGATTTTCCTTCGTGCAAATCTTAAGCCCCTGCGTCACGTTTCGCGACGACCAGCAGAAAAGCTGGAAGAATCTCGTCCACGCCGCAATCGTGCCGGAGACGGACGATCCGTCACGCGCAGCGCGCCGCCTGATGACCGATGACGGCTTCAATACCGGTGTTCTCTACCGCGGCCACCGCAAGCCCTATCAACCCATACCGCTGGCTCATTCCGCTCCGTCCCACCTCGAATCCGAGTTTGCGATATGACCGATTCCCTGCAATCGAACGAGCCGCCGAAACTCAACAGCGTTGGCGAATTTTTTGCACAGGCTCTTGCCATCGAAGTGGAAGCCACCGAGCGCTACAGCCTGTTGGCCGACCAGATGGAGGTACACAACAACAAGGAGATCGCTGCGATCTTTCGCAAGATGGCGTTGATCGAGGCCGAACACCGCAACGAAATCGCCCGCCGCGCCGGAGACGCCCTGGTCGCGGGCCGCCCGGCCAGCTTCAGCTGGACCGGCCCGGATGGTCCGGAAGCCATCGATTGCGAGAGCGTGCATTATTTGATGACGCCTCGTCGGGCGCTAACGCTGGCGCGATTCAACGAAGAGCGTGCTGTCAAGTATTTCGAAGCCATCGCCGCAGCCGCGATCAATCCGCAGATTGCCACATTCGCCGCGGAAATGGCCGCGGATGAACGCAATCACGTGATCTGGGTCGATCAATGGCTGGATCAACTCGCTCCCGACGAGGCCGGTTGGGACGACGATCCGGATCCTCCCGTCCATTCGGAATAGGCAGAGGGCACCCGACGCGAATAACCGCGCCGGACGCCTGACCGATTTTGAAAACCGCCGTTGTCAACCTTGCGATCAGAGATCGTGGTGGGCCGCGAGTTCCGTGTCGATTTCCGGCGTCAGGGCGTCTTCCAACTCCGGGATTAGCGCTCGCTCTTCCTTTTCAATATGCGAGGTGAGGCGCTCGACCAATTCGCCGCACAACCGTCGGAATGCACTCCACGTCTCCGGCGAAAACCCGCCCGCCCGCGCCGCGCCCGCGCTGGCGACGACATCGTTCATGGCTTTGCGTATGGCGTGATGTTCCTCGACCAACAAATCACCGAGATCCGCCATGCCATATTCGGCGAGCGCGGGGAAAACCGAATCTTCTTCGAAATCGAAATGACCGGAGATCTCGCCATTCAGGGTCTTGCACAAGCGATCGATGAACCTTCCGGTCTCCTGGTCGCTTTGAACAGGTGGCGCTTGACGAGAGAGAACCACACGCTCGACTTCGCTCAAAAGCGCGATCGTCGCCATGTGGTCGTCATGCAGAATTCGGCTCGACGAATATTTCAGCAAGGCCACCTCCTATGAAGAATTGCCTTCAGGACACAGAAAGTGGGGCGCTGTCAAAGCAACAGCGAGAAGGTCAGATTTTGCGTGGGCTTGAACCCTGACCGATCGAGAAAGGCGATGAGAGTCGTGTTGTTCCACTCTACCACGGTGCGAACCCGTTCCACGCGTAAACTGCCGAGTTGGTTCAGCATCTGCGTCAGCAAGGAGGTGGCTACGTTCTGACGCTGAAATTCCGCCTCGACGCCGATCGTGTCCAGCACCGCCTCGGCCTCCGTTTCACCGAACTCGCCATAATCGACGCGCGCCATGATAAATCCGGCGGGCGTATCGTCTATTTCGGCAAGCATGGACAGCCGCACGCCGTTCTTGCGAAGCGCTTCGCTGACCTTGCGCTTCAGATAGACGGAGCGGTCCTGTCCGGTGATGCCGCGATCCAGTCCGATGACAGAGGGAAGATCGGCGAGCGCCAGCGAGCGCACCGATATTCTCTCCAGCGCAAGGTCCTGGCTTACGTCGGCATCAAGCTCGCCCTTTTGCATCTCGACCGGGTTCTTGCTGCACGGGCGGTCGAGCACGATTCGGGTTCCGAGCGCAAAGCCGGCGGCAGCGAGAAAGTGCATCATGGATTCGTTGGTCCACAACGCTTGCGTGCGCAAGGCAGACGCCCCGGATGCGCGCGCCGCGAGTTGCAGTTCCTTTATCAGTGTGCGAGCGCCGCCATGTCCACGAACCGATCGCGACGTCCCGATCGCATCGAGCACTGCTACCGGCTTGCGACCCCCGAATTCGCCGTCGAGCATGTGCGCATGCGCATGCCCTTCCACCCTGCCGTTCTCGATGTAGGCAAGAGAGATAAAGGCACCCGGCTCAATCCGGCTCGCGGCAAGCCGGCTCTCAAAAAATCCTCGCCGCGACTGCCCGCTGATTTCGCGATCGATATCGACGACCCTGTCGAGATCCGCCGGCGTCAGCCGGCGTATTGAGCCGGTCGCCGCTGCCCGGATTTGCACTGGCATGATGTTCTCCCTGTTCAACGGCCTAATGCGCCAGCGTTTCAGCAACGCTCGCCAGACCAAGGATCTTCCGTTCCGGATGGACGAGTTGCTTGATCACCAGTGCCACCGCGGCAACCCCACCAGGGATTGCCACGACCATGAAGATTTCCGCAAACGTCAATTGCCGCCGCGAGAGTTCCGCGACGAGGTAAGATCCGGCAATGCCGCCGAATCGGCCGATGCCGAGCATCCAGGCAACTCCTGTGGCACGGCCCTGAGTCGGATAGAAGGAAGCTGCCAGCGCCGGCATGGAGGACTGTGCCGTATTCATCATCGTGCCCGCAATGAAGACAATCGCCATCAGCAGACCGATCGTTCCAACCGATTGCCCGATTGCATAGATGAAAATCGCAGTCAGACCGTAGCCGATCGCGATGATCCAGTTACCGTTGTACCGGTCCATGAACCAGCCAAACAGTATCGCGCCGACACCCCCGAGCGGGAACAGCGCGGAAATCAGCGTGGCGGTTCGCGGAGCGATGCCGGCATCCCTGAACAGGATCGGCATCCAGTTGATGAGAGCATAGAAGATCACGAGACCCATGAAATAGGCGATCCACATCATCAGCGAACCGACGATGTAGGGGGCGGATACGACGACAACGGGTCCGCTCTGGCCCTTCTTGGCGCTTCTGCGCTCGCTCATCGTGAAAGACGCGGCGTCCTTGACCGTGTTGGAAATGTGCATCAGAACGGACCGGATCCGCTCCGCGCCCTGTTGATTGGCGACCATGAACCTGATCGACTCCGGGAGAAAGCGAACGAGCAACACGGTCAAGATCAGCGGCGCGATGCCGCCAAGCTGAAGAACGCTGCGCCAGCCCCACAGCGGGATCATCCATGCGGCGAGAAAGCCGCCCAGCGCAGCTCCCAGCGGAAAGCCGCAAAACATAGCGTTAGTCATCGTGGCACGCCGGCTATCGGGACAGAATTCGTTCATCAGCGTCACGGCGTTCGGCATCGCTGCACCGAGCCCCAGTCCGGTCACGAAACGGAACACGGTCAGCATGGTCAGGTCGGTCGAGAAGGAGGAGCCGAGACTGGCGACACCGAATACCAGCACCGAGAATATGAGAACCAGCTTGCGCCCGAACCTGTCGGCGAGCGGACCGGTAAACAGAGCGCCCGCGGCCAGACCGAAAAGAGCGGCGCTCAAGACCGGCGCAAGCGCCGGTCGCGGGATGCCCCATTCGGTGACGAGCGACGGTGCGATAAAGCCGATGGCGGCGGTATCGAAGCCGTCCAGCAGCACGATGAAAAAGCACAGGCCGAAGACGACCCATTGAAAGGTTGAAAAGCGACTTTCATTGAGGAATAACTGAATATCGACGTTGCGACTGCCTGGCATCGTATCCTCCCGTTGGTGGCCGTTATCCATTCGATGGACTGCCGCGAATGACCTTCATCATGGTTTCTCAATAAGGCAGCCCGACATAGTTTTCCGCCAGCGCCGTCTGCGCGGCGGTTGATTTGAAAAGATATTGAAGTTCGGCGGCCTGGACCTTCTGATCGAACCCGCGCGATTCGGGGACGAGATGCAACAGATTGGTCATCTGCCAGGAGAAGCGTTCGGCCTTCCAGATTCGCGCGAGCGCGCGCTGCGAATAGGCGTCGAGGCCGGCGTCTGAATTTNNAGCCCCTTGGCGCCGGTCGGCGGCACGATATGGGCGGCATCTCCGGCCAGAAACAACCGCCCGTATCGCATCGGCTCAGCGACGAAGCTGCGCAGCGGCGCAATGCTCTTTTCGATCGAAGGGCCGGTCTGCATTTTCTTCCCGGTTTCCGGATCCAGGCGGCGCGAGAGTTCGTTCCAGAATCGATTATCGGTCCAGTCCCCGACATGGTCCTCGATCGGGCACTGCAGATAATAGCGGCTACGCGTTGTCGAACGCATCGAACACAGCGCAAAGCCGCGTTCGTGATTGACGTAGATCAACTCGTCGGAGACCGGTGGTTTTTCCACCAGAATTCCAAGCCAGCCGAACGGATAGATCCGTTCATAAGTTTGGACCTCCTTTGCCGGAATGGTCTGACGGCTTATGCCGTGGAAGCCATCGCAGCCGATGACGTAGTCACAGCTGACCTCGAACTTCTTGCCATCCGCGCGCCACCGTACATTTGGGTGTTCGGTCTTGATGTCGTGAATGCTGACATTGAGCGCTTCGTAAACCGTCGGCGCTCCGCAGGCGTCGCGCACATCCATCAAATCGCGTGTGACTTCGGTCTGACCATAGATCAGAACGGATTTGCCGGTCAGCGCCTTCAAATCGATGCGATGGCGGACGCCGCCAAACGCTATTTCGATTCCATCATGAACCAGGCCTTCGTGGCGCATACGCACGCCGGCGCCGGCCTCCTCGATCAAGCCGACGGTATCCTGCTCAAGAACGCCCGCCCGAATACGGCCGAGCACATAATCCCTGGGCTTTTGCTCGAGGATAAGCGTATCAATGCCGGCACGGTGCAACAGTTGACCCAGCAGCAGACCGCACGGGCCCGACCCTATGATGACGACTTGTGTCCGCATGTGACGCGCTTCTCCAGGTTACAGCCTCGCAGAACGGCCTCGCACCAGATGCCGGTTCGCCCTGCTGCCGCACACAAATACCAACTGGGGACTTTCGATCCCTTCATTACACAACCCGGTGTCAAGACCGCTGATTTAGGCGTCAGTGGTCTCCGCCGTTTGATTCTTGTTTTGATCACGCAGCATGTAGCGCTGAAGCTTCCCGGTTGCGGTCTTGGGCAGGCTATCGACGAATTCGATCCAGCGCGGGTACTTCCACGGCCCAATCGTACGTTTCACATGCAACTTGAGCTCTTCGTAAGAGACCCCGTCTGCGTCCTCATCGCAGCCTTGATTCAATACAATGAACGCCTTGGGCTTGATCAGGCCGTCATCGTCTTCGGCGGGAACGACCGCAGCCTCCGCCACTTTCGGATGGCTCACCAATGCTTCCTCGACTTCGAATGGCGACACCCAGATGCCGCTGACCTTGAACATGTCGTCGGCGCGACCGCAGAAGGTGTAGACACCGTCTGCACGGCGCAGATATTTGTCGCCGGTCCGGGTCCACTCGCCCATGAAAGTTCGGCGCGATTTTTCGCGCTGGTTCCAGTAGCCCGCGGCGGCTGATTCGCCGCTTACAAGGAGTTCGCCGATTTCATCATCACCGACATCGCACCCGTTTTCGTCGATCAGCCGGAGCTTGTAACCGTCCACCGGCACGCCGGATGTCCCGTACTCCACGGCGTACGGAAGATTGGTCAGAAACAGATGCCCCATCTCGCTCGAGCCGACGCCGTTCACGATGTCGAGGCCGAATCTCTGCTTCCAGGCCCTACCGATATGCGCCGGCAGCGCCTCACCGGCCGAAAAGCACAGCCGCAGCCGTTGCGAAGCGTTTTTCGGGGTGCATTCGGGATCGGCGAGAATTGCGGCGTAGAGCGTGGGCACCCCAAAAAACAGTGTTGGCTGATGTCCCCTCAGCACCTCGAAAACGGTCTGCGATGTCGGGCGCTCGGGGTAGAAGACCGAGGTCGCCCCAACCCACATCGGGCAAAACATCGCATTGCTGATGCCATAGGCAAAAAATAGTTTTGCGGCCGAGAACACCACGTCGTCCTCGCGATATCCGATACGGCGCTGGCCGGCATTTTGCGCCATTACCTTTATACTCGAATGTACATGCATGACGCCCTTCGGCATTCCGGTGGTACCGGACGAATAGAGCCAAAAGGCAATATCATCGGCGCAGGTCCTGGCCGGTGCCGCGGCTTCGTCTTCGGCGGCCAAAAGCCTGTCGAGCCGTAGCATCGACGTTGGGCCGCCACCGACGACGACAATTGCCTTGAGACCTCGCAGGCCGATCGACGCCTCCTCAATCTGGGGAAGCAGCGCAGTCGAAACAAAGACCGCCTTGGCTCGCGAGTCTTCAAGCAGGTAACGATATTGATCGACCGTCAGCCGCGTGTTGAGCAAAACCGGAACAATTCCTGCCCGAACGGCGCCCCAGAACAGGACCGGGAACTCGACTGTATCGAGCAAGACGATCGCGATGCGGTCTTCCTGTTCGATGCTAAAGCGTGCCAAGGCCGGGCCTACGCGAGCCGCCGCGTCTTGTAGCTCGGCATAGGTCAAGTTGCGCGAAGGATCGATGAAAGCAGTCTTGTCGCCCCGACCTTCGGCGACGTTGCGATCTACGAAATCTACCGCGGCATTGTAGTCACGAAGCAACGTCATCAGCCTCGCCCATACACTTGTGAATTTAGATTGCTACTGACATATCAGCGAAAGGTCCTTGACTTCGGTTAGGCGCACCGCCGATCCCCCCAGCGATCGTAGCGCGTGCAGCATCGAGCCGTCTTACCGGACGATCCTCGACTTCGGTTCGCTGATCCTGTGTCTGCAAGGCGCGCGCGATTTGGCGCCCGCTCTGGGCGCGCATTGCCGCAACCACACTCGGCCCGCTTCAGACGCCGAGCATGCGACTTACGAACTCCCACTCGGTTCGCAACTGTTTCGATGTCCCCTCGAACAGGACTTCGCCCTTGGCCAGCACAACATGGCGTCCGGCAAGATCGACCAGATCATCGATGTTCTTGTCGACAACGACGACCGCGACGCCTTTCTGCGCGATGATGCGCAACGTCGACCAGATATCGTCCCGCACCTTCGGCGCCAGGCCTTCGGTCGCTTCGTCAATCAGCACAACCCTCGGATTACTGAGCAGCGCGCGTCCGATCGTCAACATCTGCTGCTCGCCGCCTGAAAGCTGATTGCCCCAATTTTTCCGACGTTCGGCGAGACGCGGAAATATCTCGTAGATCGCCTCGCGCGTCCAGTCCATGCGGCCGCCCTGCCCCGGACGCTCGGCGAAGATAAGGTTTTCCTCCACTGTGAGATTAGGGAACACTCCCCGCCCCTCGGGCACAAAACCCATGCCGGCGCGGGCGATCGCGCTGGCGCGGGAACGGGTCACATCGCAGCCGTTAAACATGATCGAGCCGCGTTTGGGCTTCAACAGCCCCATCAGCGTGCGCAGCAGGGTGGTCTTGCCCATACCGTTACGCCCGAGCAGGCTCACCGTCTCGCCGGCTCCGACGCGGAAGTTCACGCCGCGCAAAATATGGCTCGCCCCATAAAATGTGTCGAGGCCGCGCGCATCTAGCACGTCGCCGTTCGTCGTGCTCATGCCACGGCTCCTGCCTTGGCCTCACGACCCAGATAGGCATCGAGCACAGCCTGGTTGGCGCGTATCTCGTCGGGACGACCATGCGCGAGCAATTCTCCCTGCACAAGAACAGTGAGCGTGTCGGCGACCGCGAACACGGCATCCATGTCGTGCTCTATCAGGATGATCGTATGGTCGTGAGCCAGATCGCGCAACAAGGCGACGACGCGCTGAGTCTCTTCCGGCCCCATGCCGGCGAGCGGCTCATCCAGAACCAGCAGATCAGCGCCGCTTGCGACCAACATGGCAATTTCAAGCTGGCGCTGCTCGCCATTCGACATCTCCCCGGCGACGAGGTCGCCGCGCTCCGCCATGCCCGCGACGCTCAGTGCCCGATCGACGGCGCGCGCCTCCGGCGCTTCGTAGGGGCTATCGAGCAATCGCCACATGGTTGCCTTGCGGCTCTGGGCCGCCAAGGCGCAATTCTCTCGGACGCTGAACTTCGAAAAGATGTTGGTGAGCTGAAACGACCGCCCGAGGCCGGCGCGGGCGATCCGGTGAGCCGGCCAGCCCGTCACGTCGCGATTATCGATCAATACCCGCCCGGCGTTCGCCGCAATGGCTCCCGACAGCAAGTTTATGAAAGTGGTCTTGCCCGCACCGTTCGGACCGATGATGGCGTGAACACGATTCGCCGCGAAACGTATCGAGATATCGCTGATTGCGCGCAATCCATCGAAATTCTTGCTGAGCCTCTCGGTCGAAAGGGCTTTCGAAACATGCATTGCACGAATCGTGATATTCTCGCCTTGCGGCCCGCCGGACGACGCGCGGATCGCGCGCGGTCGTTTCCAATTCAGGAAGCCCGCGAGGCCATCAGGCGACATCAGAACAGCCAAAACCAGGGTCATGCCGGTTCCAAGCCGCCAATGGTCGGCGATCAGCGGACCGACGATGCTTGCACTCTTGAGCAACTCCTCCAGCAAGGCGTAGGCGAAGGCGCCGATGATCGGACCGTACAACGTTCCCGCACCGCCAAGCACGACCATCATGATGGCAAGACCCGACTGATGCCAGTTGAACAGCTCCGGGGTGACGAAGCCGTCGATCGAGGCAAACAGCGCGCCAGCGAGGCCGGCGAGCATTCCAGCCACGGTGAAGGCGGCCAGCTTGTAGCGATAGGTATCGTATCCGAGCGCGCTCATGCGCACTTCATTGGCGCGGATGCCCTGCAGGACGCGGCCGAGGGGAGAGCGGACCAGCCCAAACAGCGAGAAATAGGCGGCCACAAGCACGAACAGACAGACATAATAGAATTGATGCCAGTCGGAGAAGTCGAGCAGGCTCGTTCCATGAAAGGCCAGTTCGGGCTTTACATTGACGAAGGCGCCATCCGACCCCTTTGCGATATCGGTATCGTGAAACAGCGAGAACATCATTTGCCCGGCTGCGAGCGTCACCATGATGAAATAGAAGCCGCGCGTGAGCGTCGCAAAGGCCCCGACCACAAGCGCCGCCGTCCCGCCAAGTGCAATGCCCGCGCCAAGCGCCACGAAGGCATTCGCCGCTTCCGATTCCGGCGAAACGAAATATACAGCATATGCGCCGCATCCGAAGAAGGCGCCATGGCCAAAACTGACGAGGCCGGTAATGCCGATAAGAAGGTCGAGGCTCAGAACAAAGGTAGCCAGGATAATTATGCGCGTCATCAGTTTTATCGGATAGGTGCCCGCGACGAAAGGCAATGCGACAAGCCCGGTGAGGAGGATAAGGAAGAAGATTACGACGCTGGGGTTCGGTCTCGCCAACATGTCAGGCGCGACCAAACAAGCCCGTAGGCCGGACGACCAGCACCAGAGCCATCAACGCGTAGATGATGATAGAGGAAAATTGAGGTATAAAGACTTTGCCGAAGGCATCGGCCAAGCCAATCAGCAGCGATCCGACGAAGGCCCCGCGGATCGAGCCGATACCCCCGATGACCACTATGACGAAGGAAACGATCAAGACGCGATCGCCGACGCCCGGATAGGCGCTCTCGATCGGCGCCGCGAGCATCCCGGCGGTTGCGGCCAGAGCTGTGCCCGCCGCAAAAACCAGCCGAAAGATCATGCGTGAATCAAATCCAAGCGCTTCGACCATTTCACGGTTGGATTCCGCCGCGCGAATCAGACGTCCTACCCTCGTTTTCTGGATCACGAGAACCATCGACAAAGCCAGCGCAAGACAAATCGCCATCAAGGCCAGACGATACACCGGATAGCTCAGCCCTTCGGTGAGGCGAACGCTGTCGGCGAGATAGGACGGCGCCGGAATCGAATGCGGGTAGGAGCCCCACACAACCTGCTGGAACTCATTGAAGACGAGAATCAGCGCAAACGTCAGCAGCACCTGTTGCAGGTGATCGCGGTTATAGAGATGCCGGATGAACAGAAATTCGATCAGAAAGCCGCCCAGGAAAGCGAGAGGTATCCCCAGCGCCAGAGCAAGAAACACATCGCCGAAAATTCCGGTGAAGGTCAGCGCCAGGTACGCGCCGAGCATGTAGAACGAGCCGTGCGAAAGATTGATCACTCCCAAGATGCCGAAGACGAGCGTCAGACCGCTCGCGGCCAGAAAGATCAGCAGCCCGGATTGCAGGCCATTGAGAAGTTGGATCAGGACCAGGCTCACAGGCCGCCACCATTGGGTTGCACAATGGAGCGGTGAATGCGTCGCTCGCTCCCGCCATTCAGTCTTCGCACGATTCGTTCATGCCAGCTTGCAGCCCACCGTATCGTCGGCGATCGCCGCGGCGGCGAGGCCCAGATAATTGTTCTTGCCGCCCTTCAATTCACGCAGATAAAAATTCTGTACCGGATTGTGCGCGGATGACAGCTTGAACGGACCGCGCGGACTGTTGAACGATGCCGCCGCCATCGCGGCGTTGAGTTGCGTTCTTTTTGCGGTGTCGCCGTCCACCGCTTTGAGACCGATATCGAGCAGGTGCGCCGCGTCCCAACCTTGCACCGCGAAGACATCCGGCGGGATCTTGTAGGCCTGCTGGAACGCTGCGACGAATGCCTTGTTCTCCGGATTGTCGAGATCGCCGACGTAGTGCAGCACGGTCTTGATCCCGTCGCCCGCGGCACCAGCCTCCGCCTCGACGCCGTCCGTGAGAAATCCAGGGCCCCAGAGCGGTATGCCGAGCTTCGCGGCGGCATAGTCCTTGATGAATTTCAATGCGCCGCCACCGGAGAAGAAGACGTAAACGCAATCCGGTTTGAGCGACGCGATTTCCGCGAGCGCCGACTGGAACTCCACATCGGGGAAGGGAATCGTGATATCCTTGAGAACTTCGCCTTTACCTGCGGCGAAGGCCTTCTTGAAACCGCCGACCATTTCCTCGCCGGCTGCATATTTCCAGGAGACGGTCACAGCCTTCTTATGCCCGGCCTTGATCATGCTGTCGCCTGTCGCACGACCGATCTGGCTGTTGGCGAAGGAGGTTCGGAACACGTTCTCGGCGCACATGGCGCGGGTGATGATGTCGGCACCGGCATTCGGAACGATGGTTGGAATGCCGTCCTCCCGTGCGATCTTGACCATTGCCATGGCGACGCCGGAATGAACGGTGCCTATCAGAATATCGGCCTTCTCACCCTTGATGAGCTTTGTCGTCAATTCGGTGGCTTTTGGCGGGGCGGATTCGTCATCGACCTTTACGAAAGAAACCTCGCGGCCCGCAAGCTTGCCGCCATGCGAATTGGTGTAGAGTTCGAGACTGCGCATGATCGCCTCGCCCAGCGGCGCATAGGTGCCGCTGAACGGGAGCAGGATGCCGATCTTGAGAGAGCCCGACTGCGCGTAGGACGGGCGCGCAAACGATCCAAACGCGGATACGGCGCCGGCCGACACACCCATCGACAACAAGTGACGACGATTAATCATTGTCTCTCTCCCTCTGCGCGGCTCCAGGCCCAGAAATACCGGTCTTATTATTATATTTTAGTACTATAATACATCTTTTACGCGGTCGTTGATCCAGATCAAAGCGCCTTCTGGGGTTACGCTTTCCCTTCAGTGGGCACTTGGCACTTCGATCTCGGCCACCGCTTGCTGGCACGCAGATATGAGAAAAGCGTCATGAGAGATGTTTGCGTGCTTGGGCTCGGCCAAAGCGTCTTTGGAAGATTTCCACAACGCAGTATCGCGACTCTCGGCTGCGGGGCCGCCCGGGCAGCTCTGAAGGATGCTGGAATTGACGCGCTTCAGCTGCAGGCCATCTATGCCAATCAGCAATTTTCCCAAATGATTGTCGGGCAAACGACTGTTCCGGATATCGGCATTGCCGGATTCGAGATGTCGGGGGGCGACGATGCCGGCGCGGCCGGAGCCGCGGCGGTGTGGCGATTGTGGAAGGATGTCGCGACCGGTATCGTTGATGTCGGGATCGCGCTCGGCGCGGATTCGACGGCCGCGAGTCTTGTCTCGGGAAAGGCGATCCCTCAATACGAAGCCGAAGGCATTCTCGGTATGGCCACGCCACCCGTCTTTGCTTTTGCCGCGCGGCGGCTCATGGAGACGCAGGGCGCAACCATCCAGGACTTTGCGCAAGTTGCGGTGAAGGCTCATGATGCGGGGGCACTGAATCCAGCGTCGCAAAGCTGTCAGAGGATTACCATCGAACAAGTCGTCAATTCGAGAATGATCGTTGATCCGATCACCATGCTTCAGTGTTGCGCAAGCACAGAAGGCGCAGCGGCGTTAATTCTCTGCTCTAGCTCTTTCGCGCGCCGCTACACCACCAGGCTTATTCATATCGTTGCATCGGTCGTGCTTTCGGGAGACGGTTTGGTCGAAGAGAATAGCCCGGCGTCGATCAGCTCCGGGTACCGGGCCGCGCGCCAGGCCTACGAATTGGCGGGCGTTGGACCGTATGACCTGGACGTCGTCGAAGTTCGCGACGGCTTCGCTGGCGAGGAAATCCTTCACTATGAAGATCTGGAATTGTGTCCGCGAGGACAGGGAATCGCCCTGCTTCGCTCAGGCGCTACTTCGCTCGGCGGCCGAATCCCGGTGAATCCGAGCGGCGGGCTTCTCGCGTTGGGCCATTCGCCGAGCGCCTCAGGCGTCCGCAATATCTGCGAGGTTGCCCTTCAATTGCGCGACGAAGCGGGGGAACGTCAAACGCCGAATGCAATGGTGGGCCTGGCGCAGATGCTCAGCGGTTCCGCTGCCGAATTAAAGGCCGGGACCGCGGCAATTCACATCCTTAGTGTGTGAACAAGAATTCGATCTTGGTGCAATTCCGGTACAAGCATCGAAGCCCTCGCATCTATTGAGCGCCTGGGGACAATTACGACTTCAATTGGTGTGCAATAGCCCCGGTTCGGCTTCATCGGTGACGATACCGCCAAAGCGCGCGTGAAAACTCTTCGCGGCACGTGGCAACGGCCCATCAGCCGTTTCCAGCATCCGCATCAGGTGCGCCTCGGTTTTTCCCCAGCAGAGCTGATAGATGTCGCGGCACATGGTCCGCGCCGTGTCGCCTTGCCAGTCGTCCGGCAGCAGCTGCCGCGGCAAGGACGGGTCGCGAAGCTGAACGCGGCGAAATTCATGCATCAAAAGCGTACGAATGATGAAGCACTGTTCGGGGTCCAGGGTCGATGCGCCGCGCAGCGCCCGCGCCACGCTGCGGAATCGGTCGATGAACGATTGATATTCGGCCGCGACCTTATCCAGATTCCAGCATTGATCCACCAATTCCTTCAGCGGCCGACTGGAAAGAGCCCCGAGAGTCTTCGCCTTTAGCACGACCACTTTATCGTGAGCGCCGGCGATCTTAAGAATATCCAGAAGCGCCTCGGTCTGCCCCGAAGGATGAACCAGAACGCCGGGAGCAACGGCGACATAACCTTCCCAGAGCAATTCCTTGCGTAGCGCGTCGCGCAGCGCTGGCGTCAGGCCGACGCCGGGAGTAAGCACCACCTGCCAATCGCCGTCCCACGCTACGGGTGCATCGTCGTAGATCCTGTGGAAGGCATGCTCGAACCGCCGCCGGCCCATCGCGGTCAGGCTGTAATAGCTGCGCCGGCCGATCTGCTCGGACACCAGCCATTTCTCGCGCGAGAGCCGAAACACCGAAGTGCGCACCGTGCGCGGATGGAATCCGAGCGGCTCCACCAGACGGATGAGACCGCCCAGCCATACCGTGCCGCCGTGCGGCGCGATCATGTCGCCGTATATCGTGATGATCAGCGAATTCGCCCGGAGTGGGCGATCGGCCAGTTGCTTTTCGATCCACTGACCTAG
>PLTD01000184.1 GCA_003165335.1 Rhodospirillales bacterium
GCAGCACACGCTCAATGGCTGGCCTGTATGCTCCCCTACCGACGCTTCGCAGATATCCTCGCGGATGCCTGCGCACGGCTCGGGGCCGATGTGGATCGCTATTCCTTCATCGTAATGGACTTGCACCATCTACTCCTTGCCGGTCTCCCGGCGCACCAACTGTAATGCTAGCCGCGGTCCTGGATGCGTTCGGCTTGACGCTTGAGGCGGTCCCAGCGGAAGGGCATGGGCATGGTGGGCTCCTGAGTTTTACGCAGGCGAAATGGACGGAAAAGAATGGTTACCGGATCGTTGACAAACTTACTGGCGCGTCCGCTTACCGCGGCAAGAACACCAAAGAGGATGAGCTCGGCGCTTTGCTTGCCATGATCAAACGGAAAAATCGAAAAAGGGTTCGTCTTGATCGTCGAGTCCTTGGATCGGTTCTCGCGCAGCCCGGTGCGACTCCGGACTTTTTCCACGTCGGGGATCGGGTGGTGACGCTGGCGGGCGGGCGCCGTCCACGACACCGATTCCTTGGACAGGACAACTTCGCGCTACTGGCACTGCTCAAAACGCTGAGGCACTCCATCACTTCGAACTGACGTAAAGTCCACGCCGACACGTCCGAGTGTAGTCACGTGCCGCACTTACGGCTTTACGAACCACGCCCGGCGTAAAGGCCTCAGAAACTTGTGACCTGATTTCTTTAGCGAGCGCCGTTTGATTTTGGCACCAGTTTCTATACGAGCGCATAGCGCCGCCACGGTCGAGTAACGCTGGCGAAATCGGCTACATGCGCTTCGACACCTCGGCGAGCCACTGTCGAGCGGTCTCGACCCGCCGCCGGTGTAGCGCATCGAGTTGCCCGTAGAGATCGGCGAGCAGCTTAAAGGTCGTCAACTCCGTAACCGTCGCGAGTTTGCGATACTCCCGTAGATTGACCGCGAAGCGGCGCCCTCCTTCAACATCCCCTATGAGTTGTCGACAATATTCCTCCATGGAAGACTGTCCGTCGGGTTGTGCATTCGCAAGATGCCGCATGAGATCGAGATCGTACTGCCACCGGCTCTTGGCGTACTCGATCTGCCAGACGGTCAGATATCCCGATCTTTCGTACGCCCTGCGGAAATGCCGGTCCTCCTCCGGATGCGTAAGAAGATAATCGTTCATGTCATTCAAACTCTGAATGCTCGCCGATCGTCGCCGAGCTGCCTTTAGGACCGCATTGGTCGCGTCGGCCATGATTCTGAGAACGGGCGTCCTCTCCGCCCAGAACGCGACCTCCGCGGCCGAGGCCGGCGACAACACGTCCTCTACTTCGAAAAGGACTTCGCTTTTCCGCAGGTCCTCAGGGCTGCAAAAGTCAGCATCCGGCACCAAGTCGATTCCAGCAGACGCGTAAGCCTGTGCCGCAAGCCTGGAACAGAACTGCTTCCGGCTCCGGTCACGGCGCATTGCCCGAGCAACGACGGCGATCGCTTCGCGCTTCGAATATTCCGTCCCTGTTGCGGCCCTCGCGAAATCGGTGACCTGCCGTACGGTTTCGTCGTCCATAGAGATTCGGGGACGCAGCACGATGACGACCGACTCGTCCTCGAAAAAAATACGCTGGATGTTGCTCGAGTGCACTCCCTCCGCTGTCGCGTCGATGACCGACGAGTGCTGGACGTAGATCATCGCGTGTGAGATGGCACTGTTCGTGGCGCGCCGGACGGCCTTGCTCATCTTGTTGGACCCCGACGTGAGGATTATGTCGCCGGTCCGCAGCCCGCCATCGTCAAGCTTCTTCATTGCTTTTTCGAACTGTTAGGTCGCGCCCACTGCTTCGCATGGCATTGCGAATCCGACAACCAGTATTATAATCCAGCCATCCGCTCACTTTTTAGTAGAACACAGAACCGGTCTTGCTCGCCAATGCCCTCCTTAAGAATCGCCCCAGCCGACCTACCCGCCTCGCTCCGGAACGTGGTCGAATATCGAAAGTCCGGCCTCAGCCTCAACCACGTGGTGGGCTGCCCGCTCGACTGCGGCTATTGCGTGCGCCATCTGTTCCAAAACTTCGACATGAAGCAGCCGCATCTGGTGCTGGGCGACAGCGAAGCGGTTGATCTCTTGGTGGCCCATTGGGCGTTCCGTCCCCACTCGACGCCCGTCCAGATATTCAATCGGGCCACCGACCCGTTTCTGCCGGCCGTGAAGGACCATCTCTTGGCGACGCTCGAGCTGCTGGACGATCGAGGCTTCACGAATCCCGTGCTGGTGATCACCAGGTGGAAGATGAAGATGGCCGACGTCGAAAGATTGGAGCGCCTGAAGAACCTGCGACTTACGGTCCTGGTCACATGGTCCGGCATAGACGACCACAGGATCGAGCCCGTCGACTGCAGCCACGCCGAAAATTCGCTGCGCATGCTCCACGACAATGCGTCGAGGACGAAGTCGATCCTCTATTGGAGACCCCTGATCGCCGGCCTCAACGACAGCGACGGGCACCTCGACCGCGCCTTGAAGCTGTCCGCGCTGGCTGACGCCACGGTGTTCACGGGTCTCTTTCACCGCGAGGAAATCCGCAATCACTTTCGACAGGCGGGCGTGCCTGACATCTACCCCCAGATTGCGCGCAGAAAGATCCTGCCGGCCGAAACCGAGAGGCGCGTGGTCGACGCGTTCGCGGGTCGGCCGCTATTCCGCAAGACGTCCTGCGGGGTCGCATATGCCCACCGGATCGCCGATTACAACGGTCACTATGGGATAAGGGAGATTTGCGATATCTGCCCCCGGGACCAGATCGCCCGGTGCGCCGCCGCGCACCGCATGCCGGAAGTGCGCGTCGTGAAAGAGCTCACGGAGCTTGCGAAACTCGACACCGATCACATATCGATCGATCATCGGCGAATCGAACTAAGCGGCAGTTCCGAGCAGCAGCGCTATTTCATCCAGCATTCGCTGAACTATCAGGTCCACGATCGGGCGCATCCCCATCTGTACGGGCGCCACGGACGAGCGGAATTCGGATGGGATTAGACACGGACAGGCTCTGGATCGTCGACGTGGAAGGCAGCGGCGGCTTCCCGCCGGAAATCGTCGAATTGGCGATGCTGCAGGTGGAGCGTCTCGCCTTGACCGAGAGCAAGCGCCACTGGTTCCTGCAGCCGGAGCGCGGGATACAGCCTGCGGCGACTCGCATCCACGGCTTGACCGATGAAGATGTCGTCGGGGCGCCGTCGATGGCGGACATCGCGGACGACGTGGTCATGTGGCTGGAAGATACGCCAATTGTCGGTCACAACGTGAAGGTCGAAGTCGAAATACTCTCAAGGTCGATACCCGACTGGACGCCCGTGGCCGCGATAGACACATTGAGGCTCGCGAAGGCACTCAGGCCCGGTCTGAAATCGTACAGCCTGGCGAATTTGGGAACGGAGTTCGGTCTTTCCGAGCAAGCCGCCGCGTGCACCAGCGCCCGACATCATTCGGCGCTCTACGATGCGACCCTGACGGCCCTTTTGCTTATCCATCTCCTGTCGCCTTTGACGAGCGAGGAGCGTCGGACGGCGCTTGCAGACGCCGATATTCTCAACCCGAAACAGGGGTCCCTTCTGTGAATCCGGCTCCGATAAAGATCGGCATCACCGGCACGCATTCCACCGGCAAGTCCTCCTTCCTCGAGGCCGTCCAGCAAAAATTGGCGGACTCAAATCTAAGCGTTTGCCGCATCGGCGATTTCGCCAGCCGGGCGAAGTCACTCGGGTTTCCGATCCTGAAAGACCATAACTTCGAAAGCACGCTGTGGATCATCGCCGAGTGCATGCGTCTGGAAGCCGAGGCCTCTCTCGCCTACGAAGTCATCCTCGTGGATCGCCCGGTGATAGATGCGCTCGGCTATCTGCATGCGGCTCTGCAGCTGACCGGCCGGAAGCTCGGAGAAGGGCGATCAGAGGAACTGAGGACGATCGTCACGGCACACACCCCGGACTACGATATGCTCATCACGACGTCCTTGGATAAGGCCATTGGCCTCGGCGATGGACGAGACCAAGACGCCGAATTCCGCGACGCTGCGGCCTCCGCCATCAAGACCTTGGTTTCCGAAATCGCGCCCGGGGCGCTGGTGCTGACGTCGTCCAATCAGGACGAGATCGTGCAGCGCGCCCTTGCGTTAATCTCATCGGGGCGGCGGGCCGCCGCGAGCCGATGAATCACCGGCCACCGCGGACCCCGCGCCGCATCGGTCTCGGATGCATGGCCCTGACTGGCATCTATGGGCCCGTCTCGCGCGATGCGGCGATCGAAATGGTCCGCCGTGCCCTCGATCTGGGCGTCGTTCACTTCGACACGGCCGAGCTCTACGGCCCCTACCTGAACGAGGAACTGCTGTCCGACGCTCTCGGCCGCGGACGGATGCGCGTAGAGATAGCCACCAAATTCGGATACCGCATCCAGGACGGCAAGATCGCGGGGTTGGACAGCCGACCGCATTCGATCCGCTCGGCGGTCGAGGGCTCGCTGCGAAGATTGCGTCGCGATCACGTCGATATTCTGTACCAGCATCGGCCGGATCCCAAGGTACCCATCGAGGACGTCGTCGGCACGATGTCGGAGCTCGTTCGCGAAGGGAAAGTGCGGACCCTTGGCTTGTCCTCCACCGACTTGCCGACGCTCAGGCGCGCTTCCGCCGCAAATACCATATCTTTCGTTCAGAACGAATTTTCTCTGATCCAGCACGATCCGGAGAACTCACTCCTGCCGGGCCTTCTGGGGACCCCGGTCGAGTTTGTTTGTTACTCTCCGTTGGGCCGCGGAATTCTCGCGGGCAGGTCTGTCAAAGCAAGAGCCCCGACCGACCACCGTAGCAAAGACGTTCGGTTTCAGCCGGAACGTCTCGCCGAGTTGGCCGACCGACTCGCGCCGCTCTGGCAAATCGCCGCCTCCCGGTCGGTTCCTCCATCCACGATCGCCCTTGCGTGGCTTTTGGCGAAAACGCCGACGATCCGGGTCATCCCTGGAGCCAGAAGCGTGGAACAGCTCGAGGCGAACGTTTGCAGCCATGACATTGCATTGACCGCTGATGAAATGGCCGCCCTCAACGTGATCGGGGGAACATAATGGACCGCCGCTAGTCTAGGCGGCTCGATCGACGCCCGAGGGAGCCGTCGACTGGCTGATCAGCGAAATCAATTCGTAGGAAGCCTGTGCGAGTTCAGCGGACGCGTTTGCATACGACTGCCGCCGTTTCCTTGCGGTGACAGCGACATGCCGACTGTGCTTGAAACGTCGCCGGACGACGCCGATCCGAACACTGAAAGATCGCCGTTGGAGTCGACAGGCGCATCAGCGATGACGTGCCCGGGCCGGTCGCCATCCCCAGCATGCCATCCGGCGCAGTGTTGCGGAAACCGATCAACCCGAAGAAGTGCCCCCGCGGCGAGACGTCGTCGACCTGATGGATGCGCTGCGCAAGAGCGTGGTCGGCGCCGCAGCCGTTCCACCTGCTGCCAAGAGGCGGCCCAAGAAGGCGAAGGCAACGTCCGGCCAGAAGGAAATGCTGATGCCGATCGCGGGCAAGAAGCCCGCGAAGAAAGCTGCGGCGAAGAAACCGTCGGCGAAGCCGCAGCGGAAGTCGGCCTAGGACGAGCAGCTGATTCTAGCGCTTGCGCTCCTGGCTGAACGCGGCTTGTCGCCTCGCGTTGTTACGCACGATGCCGGCGATGGACTGGAATTCAGAGCATTGCTCGAGTGGCACGAAAAATCCGCGAAAAACATTCGATCGATTGAGAACAAAGGGGCGGAAGCCCTCCGGGAATGGCCTGTTGTCGAGCTTCGCGACGATACGAAATCCCGCCAGGCCGAAACCGTAGGCGTCCAGGTCGCCGAACGGTTGCCGTACCGGATGAAAGTACCACTTCGTCGGGTCCATACTGGTGCTGAGGTATCGCTGAACCAGCACTTCGAATGCGGGCATGTCCGACAGGCGTTTCGCTCCGAACAGTATGTCTCTGGACAAGTCTTCATACGGTCCAAGGTTGACCGATGTGAAGCTTGGGCGGCGGCTGATGGAGGCGCGCCACAGAATGGATAGGATGAATTTGCAGAACCGCTCGCAATCGACCTCCGCAAGCTCAAAGACATCCTCGCCTAAATTGCGGTGACTGGCTTCGAAACGCTTCCAGACATCGAGTGCGTATTCGTCGTCGAGCCCCAAGATGTTGTCGCACGTCTCGCAAAGTATGTCGGGGTCATACTCACCAAGTTGCGGATTGGCCTCACGCACCTTGTCCGGAGTCAGCTTCATGTTGGAAGCTTCGCCCCGGATCAGCCGGCCAAAGCCTTTCGGTATGATGTGCGCCTCGATCAATATCTGACAGGTGCAGTTAAGTCCGTGTTAGCAGCGGTGTGAATTTCAC
>PLTD01000016.1 GCA_003165335.1 Rhodospirillales bacterium
TGCCGCATCGCCGGTGAATTGAACGGGGCCTCGCGGCCCCGTTTTTGTTTGCGGCAGCCTTTATCCCCAAGTTGCCCCCAACTAGGAAGGCGACCAGGACCAGCGCGCGGCGCTGGGATTCATCGCCCGTAATAAGGCTGCCCGCCGTGCTGGGACTGGTCGTAGCCGCCGTAATAATTGCCGTAGGGCACGGGGCCGCGATAATAGCCGGGTCCACCGTAATAACCGGGTCCACCCTCATATCCTCCGTAGCCGTACACCGGCCCCTGATCTCCGGGCGCCCANNGCATACGCGGACGAGGCGGCGCCGGCGATGAGAGCACCCGCAATCAGCCCGCCGGCAAGGCCCGGTCCAAAGCCGCGCCTGGCCTCGGCGGGCCGGGTTGAAGCAACTCCCGTGAGCACCAACGCGCCAACGGTCGCGAAAACAATTGCTGATCTTTTCATGGCCAACCTTCCAATGGAATGTGTGACGCAATAACGCTGCTGCGTTGCGTTGGTTTCCGCCAGCGCCAAATTCCGGTTCCCGGTGGCCCATGGGCCAATGGCGGGGAAACCGGCGCGATTTTCGGCTTTCCGTGAAAGGCGAGCGAACAAAGGGATTGATATACCGTGGCTCGGGTCTAACCCGATTCGATTGCACTACGGTCTATCAACGGCAACCCGCCGGCGCAGGCAGCGCAGCCGGCGGCATTGGCAACGGCGACATTCCATCATTCATTTGGAGATGATCTATGCGATTTCTCGTCAAGGTAAGCATGCCTGTCGAAGCCGGCAACGCGGCGGTGAAGGCCGGAACACTCGGCACAACCATCCAGTCCATACTTGCGGATCTGAAGCCCGAGGCCGTTTATTTCACGGACGACAATGGTCAACGGACCGCGTTTGTTTTCCTTGAAATGCAGGATGCCTCGCAGATACCGGCGATTGCCGAGCCTTGGTTCCTCGCGTTCAATGCGAAGGTCGAGTTTCATCCGGTAATGGTGCCCGACGATCTGGCCAGGGCGGGCAGCAGCATCGAGGCGGCGGTCAACAAGTACGGCTGACGGCTGCGGCCCGCTCAATATTTTCCGCGCGTCACAAGAGTCCGTTCCGGGGCAGTCGCTGCCGAATGGGACCTTTCGGGCGACGTCCGGTTCGCTCCCGGGAGCGAACGAACCGCGGACGTCCCGGATCGACAGTGTCGCCGCGACAGGTATTCGCGATGAAACAGGCCGCCGCGGCTTGTGCCTGGGCCGGCGTCAACCAAAGCCGCGGGCTGCCGCTATCAGCAGGGCGGCGGTGACGGCAAGCACGACAGCGGCGGCCAAGCCCGGGAACAGCCCTTTGCGGCTGACGGTGAAGGCTGAGGCGACGATCGCCAAACCAGCCACCACAGCGGCAATGTGTGCAATGGTCGTCGTCATNNATCCGGAGCGGATCGATTTCAGAAGTCGGCCTGCGCAAACCCCATGTCCGCTTTCCTCCCGATAGCGACCGGACTACGGACATTGTCAAAGGTCCGGTTCGGGCCAGATCCGGACGCTCGTCGTCATTCGATCGTCTCGTCCGCCGTCGCCTCGAGTGTTGGCGGCATCTCGATCCCGAGTTGTCGCGCGGTCTTCATGTTGAGCACGAGTTCATAGCGGTCGGGCCGCTCGATCGGAATGTCGCCTGCTGTGGCGCCTTTGAGGATTCGGTCGGCCATCGACATTGCGCGTGGAAAATACGCATCAAATAGGACAGGGCCGTATGTGATGAGACCGCCTGCCTTTGCGATGGGCTTCCAGATTGAAATGTTCGGCAACTTGTATCTAAGAGCAGACGCAGCAAAGAGCGGGGCGTTCCCCGTCAAAGCCGGCGACACCAGCAGCAACACACCTGTCCCGCCTTCTAGCCTTGCGAAGGCGCCACTGAATTCTTCCGGCCTCGTCAACTCCAGCGTCCGAGTTTCGAATCCTGCAGCGCCCGCCGCGTTTCGGGCAGCTTCCAGCTGGTCAGTCCTGGTATTCGGATCCCAAACCAGAGCAAGTTTCTTCAAGTCGGGCATCACCTCGCGCATTAGCGCAACCAGTTTGCCGGTGAGACTTGCCTGGTCGAGATAAAGTCCCGTCAGATTGCGTCCGGGCTTTGCCCAGTTGTCGACGAAGCCTGCCTTGACGGGATCCGTTTCAAGATCAACGGCCACAACCGGGGTGTCGGGGGCCGCAGAGCGCGCGGCCATGGTTGCCGGCAGCCCCACGACGATCAAGACCCCGACGTCAAGACTGACGAGTTCGCGAACGAGTTCCGGGAGCCGCGAAAGATCGCCTCCGGCTGTCCGCAGGAGGATTGTCTCTCCTTCAACATAACCAAGCTCATGGCCGCGCCTGAGCAACGACGATAGAAATGATAAGTGAGTATCAATTGTTAAGGGGTGAAGATAGCCGATCTTTCGGGGCTTTCCTGCCGACTGGGATCTCGCCATTTGGACCGGCCAGACGACCATCGAACCGCCAACTAATCCAACGAATTCGCGTCGCCTCATTGCCACACCGCTCCTAGGTTCAGGAAGTATACTATCCTGTTCGTCGAGTGAAAGGC
>PLTD01000251.1 GCA_003165335.1 Rhodospirillales bacterium
CAACCAGTTCGCGATGGCCAAGGCGATTGCCTCGGGTGACAGCCGGTTGATGCGGAAGGCCGGACTTGAGAGCGAGATCGCCCGGCTGCGGCGCCAGCAGGCTGCGCATATGGACGATCAGCATGCTATCAGGCGGCAAATCCGCGACGCGCGGCACGACGAGACGCACGCCGACGCGCGGATCGTGGCGATCACCGCCGACCTGGCCGGCCGGACGCCGACCCGTGGCGATGCGTTCATCATGGAGGTCGAAGGGCGAACGATCACGCAACGCAGAATCGCCGGGGCCTCCTTGTTGACGAAGATTCGCCTCGCCGCGCGGGAGCGCACCCGCCGGACCTGGACGGTGGGCCGCATCGGCGGCTTCGATCTGAGTTGCGCGATCCAGGCTGGCGGGCCTGACGGGCGGCTGGAGACGGCGCTTACATTGGAACGGACAAATTTTCCCCAATCGGTCGGCATCGACGCCGAGACGACACAAGCCGGGCTCATCGCCCGGCTGGAGCATGTTCTTGACCGGATGGACGCCGATCTCCTGGAGCAGCGCCGCCGCGCCATCGACGCGAAGGCCCGGCTGGCGGGCTACGAGCCGCGTCTGGGCGAAACCTTCCCCTTGCGGGATGAACTGAACGACAAACTGACCCAGCTTTCCGGCATCGAGGCGGACCTCGCCCATCCGGAGGGCGTGGTCAACGTGAATCATCCGGCGGAAGCTGCCTAAGTTTGAGTGTCTTTCCAATCGAGGCTGTGTAAAAACGTGATTGTCGGCTGCGGCGGCACAATATCCTATCGAGCCCCGTTCGTCGGCCGGGCAACCCCCGGGGTTCATCCCTAGACGGGCAGGCAACTTTGGCAACTTCTTGCACACAATCGTTCTTGCATGATTGCCCAAGGTCTCCAAACTGAAGATGCGTTGCCAACCTGACCGGAGAACTTCACCATGACCGACATTGTCACCTGCATGACGAACGATATCGTCACTTGCGGCCCCGCCTTGGTCAGCTGCACTCCCGACTAAAATAAGCAGGACCGACTGCTATCTCTGGGCGATTCACCGGTAGGCATAACTATTGGTGGATCGCTTTCTTTAGGGCGGCCACTACCGGACGCCATTCCCCCCATCGAGCCTCACGGCTTGGGCACAGTTCAAAATTTTGAGCTTCGAATTGAGCATTGCTCTTTATGAACTCATATGCGGCGACGAATAAATCACTCTCCTTGGGGAATACCTCCCAGGAGGTGTATTCCGATTCCAGCTGCATGAATAATGCCGGGCGGGCAACAACAAGCCGAGATTTAATCTTTACGTCTAGCATTGTTGCAACGAAATTATATCTCGAGTTTACGTCCAAATGCGGGAGAAAGGCCAGAAACTTTCCATCTGGATAGTCAGACATATAACCAATATCGAGTTCAAGTATGCTTCCACGGAGCCTGGCCCGACCACGAGGTATATGGTACGGATCATGGGGGAAGTTGGTTTGCTCCACGAATAGTTCGTCTACTCGCTCGCCTTTTCTGAGTTCAAATGAATCAACGGAAATGCCAAGCTCATTCGTATTGTTTGGGTCTATGCAAAGATAGGCGCAAGCATAAAAGCCGACCAAACTGCTGAATTTCTCGTCGTTAGGGGTCAGTCGCGGTTCTGGATAGAGAAGACCAATAAGCCGGTGTTGCTCCTGCGTTGAGTGAACGACTTTCCGCACAAGGTCAACGCTGCTCAAATCGAAAAGATCGGATAACGTGAGATCTGCAGTTCCCGGATATTTCCTCATGTAATCGAAGGCTTTCTGGTACAGTCTCGGTGACCAAGTCCGCTTTCCCCGCGCCAACCTGGAAATAGCACCTTCGTCCTCTCCGCCCAGGTCCTCGGCCAATTTGGCCTGGGTGTAGGTGTCAGCGTCGGCTTCGGCGTCGGCTTCGGGCAGTGGTCGGGCGCGGTTGATATTGCTGCCGTGACGTCCGTGTATTTCAGCCAATCCCATCAGTATTACGATCAGATTGCGATCAATCCTGCTTCGTCGTTGATCGCCACTGGCTCTCGCTTCAGCACCTGGCATTTTCTAGGCCTTCATTGCAGCCGCGTCGCGGCAAGATTGCTCATTCAATTGCTAAGCGGCTGATGCTCTAACGTGTGCGTTCAAGCGAGCAGCCTTGGATAACAAACCTATCCTGGCTGGTTCTTGGAGTCGATGGCTCATCCTGAAAGATATGGAGTGTTCCATGCGCACCGCCTCAGAATTGCACGTCGTAGCGTGCAAATCCAATCTGCTCCGGTGGGAAACCGGAGATAGGCATCCCCGCCGTTTCATCGAGCATATGCTCGACAGTGGCGTCAGTCTCACCTTTGTCGAAACCCAATTCGGTGATCGACCATTCGCATTCGCCGATTTCAGCAAACACATTCGTTACATCGGGACACGCGCGAATACGCCTGCTTGGAGCAAAGAGAGCGCGATCAATGTCGGCATAAAAGCACTCCCAGACGATGCGAAGTATGTGGCATGGATTGATACTGACATTGAGTTTCGCCGCAAGGATTGGGCGATCGAGACGGTTGAGCAACTACAGATCATGCCTGTCGTTCAACCCTGGTCGGAGGCTTTGGATCTCGGACCCAAGGGCGAGGTCATGTCAGTAAACAGGCGATATGTACAAACTTCCTTCGGTTGGGTCTGGGTCGAGCGTGGCGACGTCTTGAATTGGCGTGGAAAACAACCGACCGGGGAGAATTACCCATTCCCACATCCCGGCTACGCCTGGGCTGCGCGGATGGACTTCCTGAACGACGTTGGGCTTTTGCTAGATTTTTCTGTCCTTGGCTCCGCTGACCATCAGATGGCGTTCGGAATGCTCGGGCACGCGGACCACGTTATTCGTGGTCTGAGCACTCCGAGTTACCAGTTGCACGTAAAGGCGTGGTGCGACCGTGCCTATCGGGCTTGTCAGGGACATGTCGGTTATGTAGCAGGTCGTATCGAGCATCAGTTCCATGGCGAAAAGTCGAAGCGGAAATACATCGAGCGTCAGGAAATTCTGAGGCGTCACGGGTTTGATCCTCTGACCGACCTCCACCGGAATCGCTACGGAATCGTGGAACTTAGCGACAACGGCAAGCCTCAGTTTTATCGCGACTGCTGGGCCTACATGAGCCAGAGGGACGAAGACGCCAACTGCCGTCAGGAATAGGTGTGGGCTTATTGACTTCGCCTTGCGGCATTCCCTGCCTTGTTGGATTTTCCCGCCTTCCACCCCGCTTCCCGCCCGTGCGCGACGGTCATATCGACCGGCGCCTCGAGCGATTGTTTGGTCAACCTTAGCATGCCGAGCTCGACGAACTGGCGGGCTAATTGTTCGCTTGAACTCAGGGTGTAGGCTTGTATCGAAAAGCCCCCTGATCGTAACCGCCGGAACGCAGGCAACGAGAGTGGGCAACGCGAAAATGGAATGAGCAAGGATGGGATGGAGAGGAGAGTCAGGTAATGGCTGCCGCATCTCCGTCCGCCGCCGCAAGGGACCGGCCGATGGCCTCGCGCTTCGCACGCCCTTGCCCCGCCGTCCGGGACGCGCCGCGTGGGATGGGTCTTCCCGAAATACAGGGAGGATGAAATCCCAACCCACAGGAGCCACCATGGCCGAACTTCGCGGCGTCGATCCTCGCACTCTCCAGACCAATCCGAATAATCCCCGCGGCACACCGGTGCCCCCGGCGATGGACGAGCAACTGCTCGCCTCGATCAACGCCATCGGCATCATCCACCCGCCTTACGTTACCCCGAATGACGACGGGCTGATGATCGTCGCCGGCCGCCGCCGGGTGAAGGCCGCGATCAAGGCGGACCTGGCTGTCATCGACGTGCTGGTGTGCGATGCCGATGAGGCCACCGACGCGATGCGCTCAGTCGCCGAGAACCTGATTCGCGCCTCGATGACGAGCGTGGACACCTGGCGCGCGATCGAGCGGCTCGAAGCCCAGGGCTGGAACGAACAGGCCATCGGCGATGCGCTCGCCTTGCCGGTCCGCACCATCCGCCGCCTGAAGCTGCTGGCGCATCTGCATCCGGCGATGCTCGACGTGATGGCGCTCGGCAGCATGCCGAACGAGGACCAACTGCGCACGATCGCCGCCGCCACGGGCGAGGAACAGGCGCAGGTCTGGAAGAAGCACAGGCCGAAGAAGGGCCACACGGACGTGGCCTGGCATGAGGTCGCGCGCGCCCTCGCGAAACGCCGCATGCCCGCCTCGGCCGCCAAATTCGGCGACGATCTGGCGAAGGCATACGGCATCGTTTGGGAGGAAGACCTGTTCGCCCCGGCGGACGAGGACAGCCGCTATACGACCAACGTGGAAGGCTTCTTGGGCGCTCAGCAGGAGTGGCTGCAGAACAGCCTGCCGGAGCGCGGCACGCTCGTGCCGGTTGACGAATACGGCCACGTTCAACTGCCGAAGAAGGCCGAGCGGGTCTTCGGCAAACCCGGCAAGACCGACCTGGTCGGACACTACATCGACGCGCGGACCGGCGAGGCTCAGACCGTGGCCTACCGGCTGCCCGTTCCGAAGAAGGCCGGCAAACCCGCCGATGGCACCAAGGCCACGCCCGGTACGGTGGGTGATGGCGGGGAAGACGGTGGCGAGACGCCAACCGCGAAGACGCGGGCGGACGTGACGCAGAAGGGGGTGGCCATGATCGGCGACCTGCGCACCGACGCGTTGCATCAAACACTCGCCGATACGCCGATCGAGGACGACACGCTGTTCGGAATGCTGATCCTCGCCTTCGGCGGCGACAACGTCACCGTCGAAAGCGGGAGCGATGTCCGCGGCACCGATCGCCGGACGATCTGCCGCGCGATCACCGAAGGCGGCGT
>PLTD01000055.1 GCA_003165335.1 Rhodospirillales bacterium
AAATCGCACTCTGCAGCGCGCCGGCTTCGACGATCGACTCTTCCGTCTGGCCATGCGCTGCTTCGCCGGGAGCCTTTGCGGGCCGAGCTGACCGGTTCTTCACTCCAGTCTCAGTCTTTGAAGTTGCGATGGGGTATCCTAACTCTAAGATTGTGCGCGGGGTGCCGAACCGATAACTCTGGGCTTGCCGGGGATCAGTTCAGAAGTTCGCCGATGCAGAACTCAAGTTGATCCGGGGTATATGGCTTCTGCAGGAACCGACCGCCCTCGACGAATAATTCCGTCATATCGGGACTGAGCGGTGTTCCGGACGTGTAGAGAACTCGCAGACCCGGCCGAAGCGAGATCGCCTTATTTGCAACCTCATATCCACCGAGCGTCAGCGCATGGAGGCGGATGTCGACAAAAAGCCCATCGATCTGCCCGGGCGCGCCCAAATGCGAGATCGCGTCGGCGAAATTGCCGGCATGAAGCGTGTTGTGCCCCATATCCTCGATTACCCATCCAGCCATTTCACGTATGAAACGCTCGTCTTCGACAATTAAAATTACGGTCATCGGAACTTCTTCGGTTTTGGACGCGACATGGTCAAAAATATTTCCGTCGATGCCGCAGTTGATTGGGCAAAGCCTTGAGCCGGCACTCGGCGGTTTGTGTGTCTAATCGGCAATCGTCTCTTTCGGCTGGGTGTCGGGAATCCCCTGGTGACCGCTAATCTCGTTGATTGCGATGCGAAAATAGACCGGTTCAAGGGGGCGCTCGGCACCGTGACGGACCGTTTTGGCGTAACCGGGGTTCCACCAGTCGGCGCCGACAGCAAGAAGATCGTATGCTCTTCGCCGTTCTTCATAGAATTCGGGCGTATCGGTCAGTTCGTGATAGAGGCCGAAGATAACGACTGTCCGCCATTCTTCAAGACTGACCAGATCTTCAATTTCCACGCAGACCAGAGGATTGACCCGCATCCATTCGATCCTCGTCCCCACTGTCGAAAAGCAGTACAGATATCCGGTGGAGTAAGCGTAGGACAAAGGCGTCACATACGGCTGCCCCTCCTTGGCGCAAGCGATTCTGCCATAGCGGGAGCTTTCAATCAGAGACAGACTCATCTCGCGCGTCATATCTTGGATCAGCACATTCGATCTCCCCCCGTTAGGGCATCAATCAATCCAACCCGCGGTGTCAGTGGCCGCTATTCTGGGTAGTCGTCGTGGTGGTCGAAGACGACATAGGCGGTGCCGGAACTGTCGTGGTCCGTTCGGTCGTCGTCTGCGTCGTCTTGTCGGGACTGCCGCAACCAGCTGCCAGGGCGGTTGCGCTAAGCAAAGCAACGGCGGCCAATAATTGAATATAGGGTTTGCTGAGGGTCATTCGTCGGCTCCAATTTCTGATTGGCCTGGAAGTAATCGCGTTCCGGATTCGTCAACCGATGCGGTGCATCGAAACGGCGCCCCCACGCGCAATCCGGCGCGGCGGGGGCGAGTTTCGTGACTATTGACCAGTCGTTGTCGTGGTCGATCGGTTGGTTGTTGTAACGTCGCTCGGCGGACCTGCCGACCGCTCCTCATGAGACTTGCTCAGCTTTGAGCCGTCGGGTGCTGTGATCTGCGCGTTGGAACTGGAGGTTGTGCCGCCGGCGCCGCTGGAATAGCTACGGCTTTTGTCCGTTTCGGTCCCGCCGCTGTCGATCGTCTTCTGGGACTTGGTCGCGCTGTAGGTTCCGACGGGCGGCACAGTCGTCGACTGGGTCGTCGTCGTATCCGATGAGCTGCTCTGGGCGAACGCGCCGCCCGTCATCATTGCGAGCGTCGCCATGCTCGCAAACATAAATTTCATCATTTCCTGATCTCCTGAGTTTGAGGAGCAGGATAGTGACCGTCCGGATTATAGCGAAAGGGTCGGAATCTACCTAGTCTGGGCTAACGCATCCCGATTGGGGTCAGGCGCTCGTGTCGTCCGCGCTCCACGCTGCCGCGAGCGCCAGCCGCGCCAGGGCGGGCAGAGATTTGGATCCGGACTTCTTCATGATCGACGCCCGGTGGTTTTCGACCGTGCGCTGGCTGATGCCGAGATCGGCGGCGATATTCTTGCTGGGGTGACCGGCCAGGACCATGTCCATGACCTGGCGTTGGCGCGACGTCAGTCCGGCAAGATGAGTAACGGCACTCTCTTTCCAGGCGACCAGCTTGTGAGAATCCCGGGCATGTTCGAGAGCGAAATCGATTCCCGCTAGCAATTCGGGGCCGGAGATCGGCTTTTCGATGAAATCCGAAGCGCCTGCCTTCATGGCCTCGACTGCCATATGCACGTCGCTGTTCCCGGTGATCATGATTGCGGGCAATCGATTTCCCGAGTCGCTTAGTTGCTTCAGCAACTCCAGTCCGGTCATCCCCGGAAGATAGGCGTCGACAAGCAGACATGCCGCTTCGCCTGGTTGATAGGCTTCTAGAAACCCCTCGCAGGTCGCGTAATCCTTGACCACGCGGCCGGAGTCTTCAAGAACAGCGCGGATACTGTTTCGGAGATGGGTGTCATCATCGACGACATAGATGATGGGGCCGGCAGCATCGAGTGGCTCTGCAGAATGTTCAACATTTCTGCGCCCTTGGGGAAGCAGTTGCTGCACGGCTTCTGTTAGTTTCTCCAACTTCACCGGCTTATTCAGCTGCCGGCAATGGTCGGCTGTGATCTCACGCAGGGCATTGGTTGAGATGTCGCCGGTTAAAATAATGACCGGAATTGCGCGGCCCTGCGTCTGCTGCACCTTTCGGGCGAGTTGAAGCCCATCCATGTCGTTCGGCAGATTGAAATCGGCAAGGATAAGGTCCGGCCGGATCTTCCGGCGCGTCAGCAGGCTGAGTGCGGCGGCGCCGTCTGCCGCAACCGCAATCTCATGACCTTCGTCCTTTAATACCAGCGAGACCAGCTCACGGACCTCGGGATCGTCATCGACGACCAGGATCAGACCGGTACGTTTTCCGGTGTGTTCGAGCGGGCGCTCGCTCGGATTGGAAAGTGCTATCGGCAGCCCAGTTTTGACCGGACCAGCGAGAGGAACATCAATCGAGAAGACCGAGCCTTTTCCTGCATGCGAGCGAACATGAACGCGATGTCCCAAGAGTTTGCCCAGGCGCTGAACGATTGAGAGGCCCAGGCCCAGGCCCCGGCTTCTTTCACGCGCGGCGTTGTCGATCTGGTGGTATTCCTCGAAGATTGCCTGAAACTCGGAATCCGGGATACCGATGCCTGTATCCCAGACCTCGATGCGCAGCATGTCGCCTTGTCGCCGGCAGCCGAGCAGTACCTTGCCGTGCAAGGTGTATTTCAACGCGTTCGACAGCAGGTTGCGGATCATTTGCTCCAGCAACCGTTGGTCGCTGCGAATAAAGAGATTGCAGGGGACCATACGCAGCGACAGGTTCTTGGCCTGTGCGTGGTATGTGAACTCGTCACATAGCCGCTCAAGCTGATCGGCGATCGGGAAGCTGACGATCTGTGGTTGAACGGTGCCGGCGTCGATCTGATTGATGTCCAGAAGCGTGTTCAGCATGCCTGCCATCGCGCCCAATGTCTGCTCCAGCAGCCCGACGAGTTTCTGCTCGGACTCGCCCTGGACCCTGCGCGCCAGAAGGCCCTGCAACAGAGTCATGGTCTGCAGCGGTTGGCGCAGGTCGTGGCTTGCCGCGGCGAGAAAGCGCGATTTCTGCACATTGGCGAGTTCGGCCAGGTGCTTAGCAGCTTCCAGCGCCTTGGCCGCCTGTTTGCGTTCGGTGATATCGGTAAAGGTGATGACGACGCCTTCGATGCCCTTATCGTCGGTCAGATAGGGCAGTATTCGGCGGACATACCAGGCGCCGTTTTGCCCTTCGATCTCGCGCTCGATCGGCGCGTGGGCTTTCAGCATTGTTAGCGCGTCGCTGAGAAGCATGCTGTCGGCGGCCAGCGAGTTCAGATCGGCAAGCGGCCGCCCGATATCGCCCGGGATGACGGCGAACAGCGACTTGGTCGCCGGCGTGAAGAAACGAATTTTCAGGTCGGTATCGAGGAAGATTGTCGCGATATCGGTGCTGTACAGGATGTTCTGAAGATCGTTGGCGGTTATGCGTTGCCGGTCCAGCGTCTCCTGAAGTTGACTGTTCAGCGCTGTCAGCTCTTCGTTCAGCGACTGCAGTTCCTCTTTTGAGGTCAGCAGTTCCTCATTGGTCGATTGAAATTCCTCGTTGACCGACAGTGCTTCTTCGTTGAATGCGGTCTGTTCTTCGCTGGAAATTTCAAGATTCCGAATGGCGCTCCGCAGTTCTGTCTTGGTGGCATCGAGTTCGCGCTCGAGTTCCGCAACGCGTGTAACGTCGCGCGGCGATGTCGGATGGCTTGGCTCGGGTTCACGCGCCGGTTCGTCTACGAAACAGACCAGCAGAAGCTGCTCGCCGTCGTTCATGACCGGCTGAATGTCGATACTGAATGTACCCTTGGCCCCGTCGTGGTTTGTCCTGCCGCCCGGAACGACCGTGCGTTTGTTGTCTTGAAGCGCTTGTTGAACCGCCGCGCGCAGCTTTGTCCGCATGCCGTCGCGCGCCATGGCGAGAAGATCGTTGCTGGGGCTTCCGGGTGGGACGCGCAGATAGCGGTCGGTCGGACCCAGAGAAAAAAGACTTTCATGCTTCTGGTTGATCAGGACCGCAGCCGGCGCATGATTCTCGAGCACCTGCCTGCGGCAGAGTTCGGCCAGGGCGGCCTGGCGCGAGAGAGCCGGTCCTTGGCCTGGACGCGACACGACCCGCACGCCGTCCCCCAGAGAGAAGCCGATTTCGCCTGGCCTGCTGCGCCCCATATGGCGATAAATCCGCTCGGGCTTTGAGATGACGGCAAACCTGGCATCTGGATTGCCCACTGTTTCGGCATTGCCGAGAAGGAGTATTCCGTCTTCGCGCAGTGCGAAATGGAATATCGATATGACTTTGGCCTGTGCTTCGGGCCGCAAATAGATCAGAAGGTTACGGCATGAGACCATGTCGAGGCGTGAGAAGGGCGCATCCGCAAGAACGTCCTGAACGGTGAAGACAACCGACCCGCGCAATTCCGGCGATACTTTGAATTTATGCTCTTCCTTGATGAAGAAGCGTTCCAGCCGCGCCCGTGAGACGTCTTCGGCGATCGACTCCGGATAGAGTCCCTCCCTTGCGTCGGCGACGGCGTCGGCATCCACGTCGGACGCGAACACTTGCAGCTTAATGTTGGATTTGGCCTCGGTGATCGCCTCGCGGAACAGCATAGTGAGGGAATAGGTCTCTTCGCCGGTACTGCAACCTGCGATCCAGATGCGCAGCGACTGATCGGAGGTTCTGTTTCTGACCAGACCGGGAATGATCTTCTCGGCAAGAAAATCAAATACCTTCGGATCGCGGAAAAAGCTGGTGACATTGATCAGGAGATCTTTGGACAGAAGATCGAGTTCGACAGGATTCTCCTTCAGAATTTGCAGATAGCGTTCCATGCTGTTGAGCGCGACCTTGGACAAACCCATGCGGCGCTCGATCCGGCGATGCAGAGTTCCTGACTTATAAAGTGTAAAGTCGTGGGCGGTTTTGTTGCGCAGAAGTTCGATAATCTCGGTCAGGCAATCGCCGCCGTTCTTGTCCGGCATCGCAACTTCGCTTGCGCCAAGCTCATTCAGGCGCTGCCGAAAGTCGATGAGCGCCGCCGGAATTTTCGCGACCGGAAGAACGAAATCGACGGACCCCGTAGAAATCGCGCTTTGCGGCATGCCCTCGTATTCGGCCTCGTTGGGGTCCTGAGCGATGACCAGGCCGTGTTTTTCCTTGATCGACTTCAGGCCCAGACTGCCATCCGCTCCGGTACCTGAGAGAACTACGCAGACGGCGTACGGTCCGTAAGACTCAGCCAGGGATTTGAGCAGGAAATCGAAAGGCAGGCGTGCGCCGTGGGGCGCCTCTGGCGGCGTCAGGCGCAGCCTATGCTCACGGATCGAAAGATAGGTACCCGGCGGAATGATGTAGAGATTCTCGGGTTCGACAGGCAAACCATCCGTCGCCTGCTGCACCTTCATTGCCGTATGTTCGGCAAGCAGATCCACCATAAAGCTTTCGTGTGTGGGGTCGAGGTGCTGAACCAGAATGAAAGCCATGCCGATGCCGGCCGGCAGCGCGCTTACCAGCTTTGAGCAGGCGACGAGACCGCCTGCCGATGCGCCGATCCCGACCACCGGAAATTGTCCGACGGCGCCGGGAAATTCGCGCGCGGATATGCTGCCGTTCACCAGTAAATGCCGGTCGGTCTTAACTTTCTGCCTGGGTCGCTCTTGCATCTATGTGATCAGCTTTCACGTTATGCATCCCAAAGGGGTGCTTTCCCAGTGATTTCACGTTAAATAAAATTGCACGCCATAAGGTGTTCCAAAGCCAATATACTAGCACACAACGCCACCGTGTTTGCCATGAATCAACGGTCGTTGCGAGCGTGAAGGCCGAACGAAACCCCTCCCGGCCCGGGTTTGGGCAGAGTGAGTATTTTCCGACCCTGCTGTTGAATGTCCTTGAGAGTATGGTCCGGGTTATGAAACCGCGAACTGCCAATATGTTCCCCATCCGCCGTCCGGCGGCCGCACTGCGACCGCATCGGGCCATTTGCATCGCCGATTTACAGGCGGGACAATTCGATGCCGTCAATTAGCGTTTTGATAATTGAAGACGAGGCGATTATCGCCCTGCTTCTCGCCGAGGTGATCGAAGGGATGGGATACGAGGTTTGCGACATCGCGGCTACTGAGACAGAAGCGGTGGCGGCGGCGGCGCGCTTCAGGCCCGGCCTCATGATCGTCGATGCCAACCTGCGTGAAGGAAGCGGCATATCTGCGGTTAAGGAAATTCAGCGCAACGGCGACATCCCTCATATCTTCGTGAGTGGCGATATGGCCACCGTTCAAAAGCTCAGCCAGGGCTCGGAAGTGCTTGAAAAGCCTTTTAACGAGACACAACTTGCGCGGTCGATTGCACGCACCTTAGCGATGGCCGCTCCCGCTCAAGATCGGACAGGTACGCCGTTCGATTCGGCGTGAGTAGTTTCCGTCCCTGACGCACCCGGCAGCGGATGGCTAAGCTTTCGGTTCGGGCTTATCCGGAGCGGAGCAATCATGACGACAAATCATTCAGCTGTGGAGCATCATGCCTCTGCCGCATTTCATCATCAGCAGGCGGCGCAATTTCACCGCCAGGCATCCAAACACTATGAAATCGGCGGGGACTATGCCCATGCGGCGCATCAGGCGTTGCTCGCGCATGGCCATGCGCTGCGGGCGATCGGACGCGGTAGCGAAGCGGCCAGATATTATGCCGAGCATGCCCCTCAGGCACTGTCCAAAGCGCCGGAATCTGTGCCGCGATTTCCTCTGAAGCCGGCCGACAGCGCGGGGGAGGTTCAGCCTGCCATGAGCGCTGCTGGCCACCACGCCGCTGCCGCAGATCATAACGATCAGGCGGCCCGCCATCATGCGCAGGCAGCCCGGCATCTCGAAGAACATGAAGAAGAACTCGCCGTTCATGAGGCGCAAATGGCCCATCGTCATGCCCACCATTCTGTGTTTCACGGTGACGAAGCTGCGATGCATCACGTCGAGCATTACGGTAAATCGCACCCGACTGCCGAAATCGCGTGAAGGACTCGCCTCCCGGGCCGCCATTCGACCAACGTCGAATTTCGGCCCGGTCGGCTGAGTAGTTTCCGAGTCTATCGTCGCCTGATTGCCGACGCCTAACTTGGCTCAACAGCCACTTTGACGCTCAGCGGCGGTAGTGGCGCAGCCCCAAGGCCTAATCGGATGGAGACACACATGTTACGACGCAAAGTATCTTGGCCCCAGATTGCGGCGCTCGGCGCCATTTCTCTTCTCAGCGCTTGCGCTCCAAACCCGCCTCCGCCGCACATTGTTGCGTCAAACCCGCCGCCGATCTCGCCCGGCCCCAACTCCATCTGGTATCACGTAAACTTCGACACGAACGCCGTCGCGATCAATGCCGATGGACAGAAGGTCGTCGCCGACGTAGCGGCCTACCTAGCGCAAAACCCTGGGGCGGTCGCAACGATTATCGGCAAGACCGATACGGTCGGAAGCAATAATTACAACATGCATTTGTCGCATCACCGCGCCGACGCTGTGCGTGACGCTCTGGTCTATAACGGCAATGTTGCAGCCAACCGGTTGGACACACGCTGGACCGGCGATACCCTGGAACGGGTGACAACAGGTAACGATGTTGCCTCGGAAACGAACCGCGTCGTCGACATCGCGATTCACTAAGACCCCCGCAAATGCGCCCCACGTTTCCATCGCATGCATGTCCCTAGACATGGCGTTGGAAGCTTAGGCGCCCCATGGCGGCCACGGCCTATGCCTCGACTACTACCCTGACCGGCGACAGCGCCGGTCAGCTGAATGGCATTCGTGAGTAGATTCCGAAGGCCGACGACGGGAACAGATTTGATCGGCCGCGTGTCACTGCAGTGACCGTTTACGGGCGGCAGACCGCCGATATCACTACGCGTTCATTAGAAACCCGAAAGGATAAATCCATGTCATATTTCTCCAAAGCGTCGACGCCGTTTCTGCGCTCGGTTGCTGTCACCGCGCTCATCGGTACCGCGATGCTCATCAGCCCGCTTTCCACAGCCCGCGCCGACGAACCGGCGCACGCACCACGTCACCAGACGGCTGAAATGAAGGCGGAAACGGTAGAGCAGCGCATCGCCAGTCTACATGCCGCACTGCAGATTACGCCCGACGAAGAAACCAATTGGGGCGCCGTTGCGCAAACCATGCGTGAAAACGCCGGAAAGATGGAAAAACTGTCCGCCGAGAAAACCGAAACGCCGCCTGGCAGCATGACGGCGCTCGAAGATCTGAAGACCTATGAGAAATTCGCCCACGCGCATTTCGAGGGTTTGAAGAACCTGATCTCGTCGTTTGAGACGCTCTATGCGGCGATGCCCGACGCTCAGAAAAAGATTGCCGATCATGTCTTCCAGAGCTTCGGCCGGGAGCACGGTCCGTCGCACGCCTAATGCGTGTCCCCTTTTGCGTCACTTTATGTTCATAAAAGGAGGTCTTTCATGACCTGCATCGTCGATACGACATCGAAACGCGCCCTGTCCGCGCGGCGTGCAATTGGGCTGGCAGTATCTGCCTTTCTCTTGCTCGGGGCATTCTCGGGCGAGGCAATGGCCGCAGGCCATCGCGGCGGCGGCGGCCACCGCGGTGGCGGCCATCGCGGCGGGGGCGGGAATTACGGTTGGAGCGGCGGCTATTACCCCGCACCTCCGGTAGTCTATGGCGATCCGTACGGCTATCCGCCGCCGGTAGTTTATGGGCCCTCTGTCGGCATTAGTGTGCCGGGCCTCAGCATCGGAATCCGGTAACCGAATACCGGTCACACGGGGCATTATCGGGCGCCGGCCGGCAACATCATCGCGATTTTGCTTGGTTGCGCGCTCAGCTAACGCGCAAATCCGAATGACCGTTGAAACGCCACCGTGCACCGAAAAGATACCCTAGCCCATCAGCGTCATAAATGCGACGCTGATGGGCGCAGGGGACTACCAAATTAGCGATTGCGAACACCATCGACCTTATGGACGGCCATAGCGCGGCGTGAGCGGACGGTCCTCGAAATTATTCCATTCGTGTCTTAATCGGTGAAATCTGGACCAATAAATCGTCAGCCGGACCCGGGACTTGGCTTGACGCGTTCGCAGGCACGCCGGCTCCTCGGTCAGGATGGGCCCAACGCCATCGCCGACGTCGCCCAGCATCCGATGCGCCGCGCCATCGGCAAATTTTGGGCGCCGGTGCCCTGGATGCTCGAAGCCGCAATTCTTCTCCAGCTCTTTCTGGGGGAATATGCCGAGGCGGGACTCATCGCGTTTCTACTGGTCTTCAATTCGGCTCTAGGATTTTTTCAGGAAGGCCGCGCGCAAGCGACGCTCGACGCGCTGAAATCGCGTCTCGCGCTGATTGCATCCGTAAGGCGCGACGGCAATTGGATGTCGGTGCCCGCTGACAGCCTGGTCGTCGGCGATGTGGTGAAGCTGTCGCTCGGGTCTGTCGTCGCCGCGGATATGCAACTGATAAGCGGCTCGATCCTTATCGATCAATCGATGCTGACAGGGGAGTCACTTCCGGTCGAAGCCGGGGCAGGGACCGATAGCTACGCGGGCGCACTTGTCCGGCGGGGCGAAGCCGTAGCCAGAGTTATCGCGACCGGGGAGCGCACCAAGTTCGGGCGCACGGCGGAGCTCGTCCGCAGCGCTAAGG
>PLTD01000107.1 GCA_003165335.1 Rhodospirillales bacterium
TTCTTGCCGAGTAGCGCGTTGCCGCCATAGCCCGATCCGAACGACCAGATTTCCCGCGTTTCAGGGAAATGGGCGACGTAGACATTGTCAGGATTGCAGGGCCACGATACGTCCTGGGCGCCATCGCCCAACGGTGCTCCAACCGAGTGCAGGCAGGGGATGAACGCGCCGTCGGTGCCCAGGTGGAGCAGCACTGCCGCGCCCATACGGGTCATGATCCGCATTGAGACGGCGACATACGGAGAGTCGGTCAGCTGCACGCCGATCTTTGAGATCGGCGAGCCGACCGGCCCCATCGAGAACGGGACTACATACATCGTCCGACCGCGCATTGACCCCTCGAACAGGTCGGTCAGCGTCTCGCGCATCTCCGCCGGTGGACGCCAGTTATTCGTTGGGCCGGCGTCAGTGTCGTCAGTCGAGCAGATGAAGGTCCGCGCCTCGACCCGCGCGACGTCCGCCGGATCGGACAGGGCCAGGAAGGAATCGGGACGTTTGGCATCCGACAGGCGTACGAAAGTGCCGTTATCGATGAGCAGATGGCAAAGCCGGTCATATTCCTCGATCGAGCCGTCGCACCAGTAAATCCGGTCGGGGTTGGTCAGAGCAGCGACATCGTCGACCCAATCTCGTAAATTCTTATGCTGAGTGGGTACAGAAATACGTTGGTCCATTCCTCTAATCTCTCCCTAATCCCTAAAGTACGTTGACATTAGAATTTCGATTTCCCTTACTCGCAGTATCGTCTCTTACTTCAACCAAACAACGGTTACCGGTTCAGGTCATCGGCAACCCAAACAGAGGGCATCAGTTGGCGGTTGACGACTTTCCGTGACACTCCGGCATCAGACAAAGATGACCGGGCGAACGCCCTAAAGTCGCGCTACAATGAGCTTCTTGATTTCGGCAATTGCCTTGGCCGGATTCAGGCCCTTCGGACACGTTTTGGTACAATTCATAATCGTGTGGCAGCGATAGAGGCGGAACGGGTCCTCCAAGGCGTCTAAGCGCTCACCGGTCATCTCATCGCGGCTGTCGGCAATCCAACGCCAAGCCTGCAAGAGAACTGCTGGGCCAAGATAGCGATCTGAGTTCCACCAATAGCTTGGGCATGCTGTCGAACAGCATGCACAGAGGATGCACTCGTAATAACCGTCAAGCTTTTGACGATCACCCTCCGACTGTAGTCGCTCGCGCCCAGTCGGCGCTGCCGACCGCGTCTGAAGCCAAGGTTCGATCGAAGCATACTGCGCGTAGAACTGCGTGAGGTCAGGCACAAGATCCTTCACCACCGGCATGTGCGGGAGTGGGTAGATAGCCACGTCGCCTTGCACATCGTCGCAATGACGTATGCATGCGAGCGTGTTGGTTCCTCCGATATTCATCGCGCAAGAGCCACACACGCCCTCACGGCAAGATCGCCGAAAGGTCACCGTCGGGTCGATCTCATTTTTGATTTTGATCAGCACATCGAGAACCATCGGCCCACACTCAGACATGTTAATCTCGTAGGTGTCGAGGCGGGGCGTCCGGCCATCGTCGGGGTTCCAACGATACACTCGAAAACGGCGCAACGATTTTGCATCGGACGCTGCCCGCCAAGTCTTGCCGGTACTAACTTTGGAATTGGCAGGTAGCGAGAACTCAGCCATGCGTCGGTTTCCTTGGGAACAACTCCAATAAGTCTTGCGGGCGGTTAATACACCCGGGCCGTTGGTGCGATGTATTCGTTCTCGTCTGTTAAAGTATAGGTATGAACCGGACGATATCCGATGCGCACCTGCCCGTCCGCCTGGCGCCAAATAAGCGTGTGCTTCATCCAGTTTTCGTCGTCCCGCCGAGGATAGTCCTCGCGCGCATGCGCGCCACGGCTCTCGGTGCGATTGGCGGCGGCATTCATGGAGACAACAGCCTGGCCGACGAGATTGTCGAGTTCCAGGGCATCGACGAGATCGGTGTTGAATATTAGCGAGCGGTCGGAAACATAGAGGTCATTCATCTCCGCAGCTACGTCGCCGATTATTTTAACACCCTCGCGCAGTACTTCATCCGTACGAAACACCGCGCAATGATTCTGCATGGTACGCTGCATCCGGTCTCGAATTTGCGCTGTCGCGGAAAAGCCGTTGGCGTGACGGAAATAGTCGAACCGCGCCAGTGCCGGATCGAGAGATGTCGCCTCCAGCGATTTGTGGCTGACGTTGGGTTTCACGACTTCGAGAGCGCGGAGCGCGGCAGCGCGGCCGAAGACGACAATGTCCAAAAGCGAGTTACACCCGAGCCGATTAGCGCCATGAACCGAGACACATGCCGCCTCGCCGATCGCCATTAGACCAGGGACGACCGAATCAGGGTCATCGTCGTCCAGCGTCACCACCTCGCCATGGTAGTTGGTCGGAATTCCACCCATGTTGTAATGCGCCGTCGGCAGAACCGGGATCGGCTGCTTGGTCACATCGACGCCGGCAAATATTCGCGAACTTTCCGAAATGCCGGGCAGTCGCTCATGAATGAGCGCTGCAGGGAGATGATCCAGATGCAGGTAAATGTGATCCTTCTTCGGTCCGACACCCCGGCCTTCGCGGATTTCGATTGTCATGGCGCGACTTACGACGTCGCGGCTCGCTAAATCCTTTGCCGATGGAGCATACCGCTCCATAAAACGCTCCCCTTCGGAATTGACCAGGTAGCCCCCTTCGCCCCGAACGCCTTCTGTAATCAGACAACCTGCCCCGTAAATGCCGGTTGGGTGGAACTGGATGAATTCCATATCCTGCAGAGGCAGGCCCGCGCGCAGGACCATCCCGCCGCCGTCACCGGTGCAAATATGGGCTGACGTGCATGAGAAAAAGGTGCGGCCATAACCGCCCGTCGCCAGAACCACCATATGCGCCCGGAAATGGTGGATTGAGCCGTCATCCAGGCACCACGCAACGACGCCGCGGCAAACGCCGTTGTCCATGATGAGGTCGAGCACGAAATATTCGACATAGAATTCGACGCCGTGCTTCAGGCACTGCTGATACAGCGTATGGAGTAGAGCGTGGCCCGTTCGGTCGGCCGCCGCGCAAGCCCTCTGGGCCGGCTGCTTGCCAAAATCCTGCATGTGGCCGCCGAAGGCCCGCTGATAGATCTTTCCGTCATCGGTGCGGCTGAACGGCAGGCCGAAATGCTCCAGCTCCAGGACAGCTTCCGGGGCCTGGCGGCACATATATTCGATCGCATCCTGATCACCCAGCCAATCGGCGCCCTTTACCGTATCGTACATATGCCAGCGCCATGAATCGTCGGACATATTGGCCAGCGACGCAGCAATTCCGCCTTGAGCCGCGACAGTGTGGCTCCGCGTTGGAAAAACCTTCGTAATACAAGCGGTCTTCAGTCCTCCCGCAGCTATGCCCATCGTTGCGCGCAATCCAGCGCCGCCGGCACCCACAACAACGACATCGTAGTTGTGATCGACGATCGGATACGCTGCCATTGCTGTTCAGCCCCTAACAACGAAATGCAGCACCGCGAGCGCAGACGCGAGCCCGACCCCAACGCAGCCGAAGGTCAGCCCGGTCACCAAGGCGAACTTCAATCCACCATGATGGACGTAGTCCTCGACGATGACTTGGGCGCCGAGTTTCAGATGCCAAAAGCCTGTCAGGATCAGCAGGAGCGCGAGGCCTGCGGGGATCGGCTGGCCCAACGTGGCAACCACCACGTCGCGATTGGCACCCGTCAGTATGAGGAGTTCTGCAACGAACAACAGTGAAAGCGGAATGAGCGCCAGGGCGGTGAGCCGCTGAAGCAACCAGTGATGAGCACCCTGCTTCACACTACCGAGGGCGCGCGCGGGCGAGCGAATTGACATTTCTCATGTCAGCCGCTCATCGCATAGCTGCCGACCCACGCGCCAAATGTCAGAACAAACGCGGCGATTACGACAGCCCAACCAGATTTGTTGACGGCGGGGAGTTCCAATCCGTAGCCCGCATCCCAAGCCAGGTGCCGGATACCGTTGCAGAGGTGAAAGAACAGCGACCAAGAGAAGCCAAGCAAAATTGCTTGTCCAAACCAGGCTGCAAGCAAGCTCTGCACTATGGCGAAATCCTGTTTTCCACTTGCGGCGGCAATCAGCCACCAAGCCAGAAGCAGCAAGCCTAAACCGAGCGCTACGCCGGTAATCCGGTGCAGAATCGAGAGGGCGGAGCTGATCTGCGGCTTGTAGATCTGCAAATGGGGTGAAAGCGGCCGATGCGGCACCATCCAGTAAACCTTGGTTGCGCGACGGAACTTTGCGTTTTCCGTCCACCCTGAGTGACCGCAGTGTACGCTTTATAAAGGCGGTGTCAAATTGGCATATGCATGTATAAACCACTATATCTAACGGTCTGTGTCTAGGCCACTAGCGCCCAATTGGCCCGTATTGGCACAGTGAGTTATGGCATCAGCGTTATTGCAACGCGCACAGCTTTTGAGCTGTCTCGCTCCATAAGCGCGGCCAACTGAGCGGTTACAGACGTTGCGAACTCGGCGTCAGGGGGGGATATCAGTCGCACCCTGAGCGAACCGGCCTTTTGCGACCACAGCCCGAGAAATCGTTTGGTGACGGCGTCAATATTGGCCACACCATCGCTTGATCGTTAGCGAGTGCCCTCAAGCATAACCGCGGATTCTCACCGGCGTTCACAACGAATGGCCATTGCGGGCATAACCTAAACTCACCGCACAGTCACTGGCGCGGAAGACGTCCTTTCGCAGTTCCAGGCGGCAGCGCTATCTGGTTCATGCCAAGATGGACAAGGAGCAAAGCTTCGTAATCCGGAGCCCAACCGTCTGGGTTCACCTCCCAGCACGTGTTACATGCCGACATCTGGTATTTATCTATATATCGGCAATTATGATGATGCGGCTGACATCGCAATTGGCGTCGACACATAAAGCATGTGTAATCTGATTTTGCAGGATCGCTCACGTATGAAACTCCATACTATAAAGCAATTTGGAATAATTCGCTGTGCCGGCACAGTAGGCGAAATTCTTCGGATTGTTATCAGAGGAGTACGAAATCGATCGATCGACGACCGAGACGACAGAACACGCGGTTGCTAGCGGCTCATTGAGAGTAACGAGTTTGGCCGCGGCGATATTGGCGCTCGCGGCCGTCGCGCAGGCTTTTCCGATCGCGCGACGCCAACTGCCATGCAGATGACACACCCGGCGCGCGCAGGCGACATCCCGACGGGACTATGGTTAGAATTCAAAGAACGTAGATCTGGTGCCCTCGGAGCAGCTAAGATCCGACCCTCGGTGCCGATTAACGCAGAATTCTGGCTGCTAAGGCTACAGCCAAAGCCGAAGACCTTCGCTAGCCTATCCGGCCAACCACTGATTTTGGGGATTTCAGGCGCACGCCGCGTCCAGAGCCAACGCTCTTAACGTTCTCGCCGATGAGTTCTATCCCGGCGTTGTCGAAGGCCTCGATCACCTTGGTCAGCGAGTCGATAATGCCGCGGACATTCCCGTCGCTCGCCTCCATTCGCTGGATGGTCGGCAGAGAGACGCCAGAAAGCTCGGCTAGCTCGCGTTGATCGACCCCAAGCAAGGCTCGGGCTGCTCGCATTTGAGCTGCGGTGATCATAGAGGCTCCAATTCTTGATTGTCACCATTACTCGATCCCATTCGTGACGTCTAGGCCATCAGTACTGATGTCTGCTACAGCCTTTTCTTGGCGAGTTCCAAAGACACCTTTGCCGCATCCAAAGGGCCAGTCGCAGCCTGACAATTGGCGAGCAAGTAGCTCAGAACGTCATTCATCACGTCATGATTGGCGACATAGACAACCGAGACGTCGTCGCTCCGAAACGTCACGAGGCCAGCCTCCTCCAGTCTGACAAGCGCCGATGCAAGTGTCGGGAGAGGTAAGTTGAGGCGAACCCCGATTTCGCCAGCCGACAGTCCTTGTGCGCCGCCTTGCACCAAAAGCCGGAAGACATTGAGCTGATGCTCGTGAGCAAGACCCGCCAGCGCGGCGACAACGTCGGATTTGTCCATTTACCCGGAACCTGGATTGTCGGTCCTGTACGGAGGACCGTCTGCCGTGAGTCGCAACGCCTTTGCGGCAAGCGCGAAGCCCTGTGCAAACCACAACGCCCCGTCGACAGAGAGCCGTTGCGCCGCGTCAACGGGAGTACATACGAACTCGACCAGCGCGGAACGACGAATTGATTCTCGAATAACGGCGGTTCGCGCGGGATCACACCAGATTGCTGCGCGATCCGTCATGACAACCCAACAATATAGAGGGGGCACCCTACGGAATTGCACATTCACGCTCTTTCGAAAAACCCATTCACCGCTGTCAGCTTCCGAATTCGCCCTCGCGCGAAGCGAGCATGGCACTCTATAATCAGAGTATCAAACAGGTTTATAGATGTATATAGCATCATATATAGAGCTCTAAACATGAGGTAACCACAACCGTCGTGCGATCGCCCTACCAAACTGCCTTCGAGCCCGCGGGGAGTCCGAGGCTTCAGGTGGGTCGTCAGCATCTCGGCGGTCGCAACCGTCGATGCCAAGGTCGCCGAGAACCAATAAATAGTGAAACGGAGAAGAGTCTGTGCCCGAAGCCTATATCGTCGATGCCTTGCGAAGCCCCACCGGTCGCCGCAACGGGGGCCTTTCCCATGTCCATGGCGCGGACCTTGGCGCCCATGTCATTACATCAATCGTTGCGCGCAACGCGATCCCTCCGCAGGATTACGACGATGTAATTTTTGGCTGCCTGGACACGATCGGACCACTGGCCGGTGACATCGCGCGAACCTGCTGGCTCGCGGCCGGCATGCCTCTTAGCGTGCCGGGAACCACGATCGACCGCCAATGCGGCTCATCCCAGCAGGCGGTCCATTTCGCGGCGCAAGCCGTGATGTCGGGGACATCTGACGTCGTGCTCGCCGGCGGCGTGCAGACGATGAGCCAAATTCCCATTAGTGCCGCCATGCGCGCGGGTGAACCTCTGGGCCTTGGAGGCGATCCATTCTTACGTTCGAAGGGTTGGATCGCACGCTTCGGCGATCAGGAGATCAGCCAGTTTCGCGCTGCCCAAATGATCGCGGATAAATGCAATTGCTCGCGCGAGGCCATGGAAGCCTTTGCTCTTGAATCGCATAAGCGGGCCCTGCACGCCGTGAAGGCTGGCTATTTCGACAATGAAGTCATCCCTCTTGAAGGTGTCGATCGGGACGAAACCGTCCGTGAGACCTCCATGGAAAAGATGGCCGCGCTCAAGCCGCTAAAGGAGGGCGGCACCATTACGGCGGCGGTCTCCAGCCAGACCTGCGACGCAGCGAGTGTGATGCTGATCGTTTCCGCGAAGGCCCTGAAGCGCTATCAACTGACGCCGCGTGCACGCATCCATCATATCAGCGTGCTTGGAGACGATCCGATCTGGATGTTGACCGCCCCGATTGCGGCAACCCGGCACGCACTGAAGAAAGCCGGTATGCGGCTTGATGATATTGACCTTGTCGAGATCAACGAAGCCTTCGCGCCAGTCGTAATGGCTTGGTTGCAGGAAATCGGCTACCCCCACGCCCAAACGAACGTTAATGGCGGAGCGATTGCGCTCGGACATCCGCTCGGCGCCACAGGCACCAAACTCATGACGACCCTCCTAAACGAGTTGGAACGCCGGCAGGGCAGGTTTGGGTTGCAGACGATGTGCGAAGGCGGCGGACAAGCAAACGTGACCATTATCGAAAGATTGTAAGCAAGGAGGGCGGTATTCCGAGAGAGCGGTGTAAAGCAAATACCGGTCTTCGTGGCTGCCCCCCTTACACCGACGGTATCGGTCAGCAGCGTAAGCGCTTGTTATCGTGTTACTATTTTCTGTGAATCGTGAGCTCAGATCAGTGAGTTGAATCTTCGGCTCCATAGAATGTTCGCGGAACTGCCGGACGGGGAGGATAGGAGGCAAGCGATGCGGAGGCGGGAGACGCCAGACGAGAGGGACCCAGGCAACCGGGTTATTGGGCTGACCGAGACGGTCGGCCCACAGGCGCTGATCACGTTCGCATATTCCGCTGTCATGATTGCCTGGGGCAATAGCTCCAACCCAATCGTCAGACACGCAAGAGATGTTTGTCTCAAAGCTGCCGAGTTGCCATTTCGCCCTATTGCATGGATCGTCGACGGCGCCGCCGGCTGCGGCGGCGTCACGAATGGCGCAGGAGCGACACTGGATATGAGACTCTACAGCCATTTGCTAGGCTTCTGCATTGTCACAGCGGTAATCTGTTTCTGGATATCCAGGCGACATTGGAATGCGTGGGCTAGCAGACTGCGGGCGGCGCGCCGCTGGTCGAATGCCCGCCCAGACGTAATTTCCAGGGAAGCGCAGCAGGGCTTTGCGCTGATGGCATTGGGGACGCTTCCTGCGATCTGGTTCCTATTCTTCGATGTAGGCATGTTCGACAGTTCCAGCTCCTGTGCCGTTTCTAATCCATGGCTACTACTGAGAGCTCCGTTGCTTACGATGACCGCCTACAACTTGACTTGCGCAGCCGCGGGCTTTTGGGCCATTCGGAAGCTTTAGGCGCGGGACTTCTCACAACGAGAGAACTGTAGAGGTGAGTGCGTCTCGTCGTCATATAAACGGCCGCCCCTATGCATTGCCTCGGAGGCTTCGCTGGCGGCGGTCCAGACATGCAGGAAGATGGATTGCTTCTCGACAAGCAGGGTCGCGAACGCGACGACCGCGAAGAGGCAGCGCCTCGAATGACAGAGGAGTCTCGTGAGCTAAGGCGCTAACCGCTAACGCGGCGTTTGCGGAAATGTAATTGTTCGAGTTCTCCGCTTAGATCGTCTCGCAGCACAATAGGATCGACCACAAGGGTAGGGCGACGAAGATCTGCCACATTTCCACAAGCGAGAATTGTGTTTCGGCCCACCTGACCTGTGGCGTCGAGTACTCGGACGTCAAAACCCGCTTTTGCCATGTTGGCCGCGATAGCATCAGCTTTCTTATCGAAATCGTGATCGACAAGCACGTTAAACAACATCACTCCGCTTCTAACCAGTCGGCACGCAATCAACTCGAAGAAATCTAAGCCACAAAACTGTTGCGGTACAGAATTATCGATGTATGCATCGACAACGATTACATCAAATTCGTCGCTGTTGCTTTCTAAGAAGGCTCGTCCGTCCCCAACACGGCAGGCCACTTCCGCGGGTAAATAGAAATGTTGCCGAGCGAGAGCGAACGATAAAGGGTCGATATCGACAATCGTGACCGATCGACCCGCGCGGGCTAGCATTGTACCCAAGGTTCCGCCGCCGCATCCGATTAAAAGGACGTTGCGTCCGCCTGTTTGATCAATCAGACCGTAGATCGCGTGAATGTAGGAAGCCAGACTAACGCCATTATGGTCTGCTATGCTTTGGCAACTTTGATTTTGCCAATACACACAATACCCAGAGATCCTATTTGTGATTATTGTTACCTGCTTATCAACCAAACAAAGGCAAATGGCTGAATCCCTCGAAATGACCTACACGTATTGCGTGTAATGCTATTTCGCTGTAGATTTGCCGATGGTCAGCATCCGTCAATCCAAACAGATCACGTCATTAGAAGAATTCCGCCGGCGAGTCCCGAACGAGGAGACGGCGCTCCGACTGCTTGAGGCTATGGTCTGGCAAAATGGTCGCTTCTGCCCGCGATGCGGCGGGGCGGAGACGCGCTCAATCCGTGGACCGCGTCCAGGCCTCTACGAGTGCTGTGCCTGCCGGAGGCAATTCAGGGCGACAACACGAACGCCGCTCCATGGAACAAAATTGCCTATACGCCGCTGGCTTGAGGCAATTTATCTGACGCTGATGTCGAGCAAGGGGGTATCGTCTGTCGTGCTCGCCCGCCAAATTGGTATCGACCAGGCGAGTGCATGGAAGATAGCCCATGCTATCCGTTTGCTGATGCGTCCGCCTGCCGAAGAGCACCTCACCGGGACCGTCGAGATTGACACCGTAGCGGTGGCTGGGGATCCAAAGAAGCGCAACATTCGTCGCTACGGCCCGGTCGGAAAGCATATTTACAATCCCCCAGGCCGAGGAAGCGAGGCGCCGACGACGCTTGTCGCGATCGAGAAGACACAGGCAAATGTCACGACATCGACGCGGGCCGGAAGGGTACGCGTCGCGGCGATCGATAGCCTGTCAGCTGCGCATATCGGCCCGATCCTTTCTGGCATGGTTGATTCGGGGACAGTGCTGCATTCCGATGACGACACCGCATTCAGGAAGCTTGGCGCTTCGTTTTCCGGCCATGAAACCGTCGTTCATTCGGATCAGGAATTCGCTCGCGGCGATGTTCATATAAATACCGTGGAAGGCTTCAACAGCACCATTCGACGTGCTTATCTTGGCGTCTGGCACTACTGGAGCGAAGAACATGGCCAACGCTATATGGAGGAGCTCGCCTTCCGTGCAGGCCAACGTGAGGTGGTCCGCAAGACCAGGAAGGTCCGAGGCAAGGTCAAGATGAGGTCTATCTCCGAACCGCGTCCAGTGCTCGACCAGATGCGTGAGCTCTTTGCTCACGCTGTGGGCCGCGAAATGCGCCGTACAGAAACCTGGAGCGTCATCGAGATCGATCGGTCAACGCCGGCCGCGCAAGTGACAACCCGCCGCGGAAGTAGCTTAAAACAACAGAAGGCAGACGATCATATCCCGTTCTGAGACACTCCCGGCCTGGAACCTAACACGCGCCAACTACAATCGCCGTTTCTACCGACATGTCTCATTCGAGACGATTCCTGGCCTCGCCGCCGACAAGAAGCCCATGAGCCGATGCGATATCATCGGTCGATCGAATCCTCGGAAGGGGCGAAAGATCAAGCGCAAGAGCCCGCGGCGGCGCCGCGCCCCGGACCGCATCCGCGTTAGCCCTAATAACTACACAAAACGAGCGGTGAACTGGTAGTGTTCCCGTGGTTAACCTAGAATCGATCCCGTCGCACGGGCGCTATCGGAGAATTGTTCCCGAAACGCGGTCAAACTGCTTCCTTATCCGACCTTCGTTTCTGCCTTCCGTTCACTCCATGAATCCGCTTAAATGAGATTTGTTGCCGAAATGGCTTCCTTAACCGAGAACGGATGCCTATATTGGGAGCTCGCCCGCTCTTAACTCAGGATGGTTCCCATGCCCGGCGTCGCTCCGTTCGCCGAAGTTCAGCTTTCCAGCCGAGCAACCGCCAAGGCGGTCGCCACTGCAGAGGCCGCCAAGAAGCTGCGCAAGATCGCTCCCGCACTCTACACCTCGAACATGACTGATCCGGTCGAGGTCATTATCCGCCGTAACGCCTGGCAGATTGTCGCCCTGTACTGCCCTGGCGCCATCATCACCGATCGCACTGGCATTGAGGGGCGGCCGGCCGCCGACGGATCAGTCTTCGTCATCTCCGAACGCTCGACTGATGTCGAGCTGCCCGGTCTGAAGATTCGTCCCCGTAAAGGCGCAGTTGCCACCGATCTCGACCGCCAGTTCATCGGCGGGCTGCGCATGGCTAGTCCCGGCCGATCATTGCTGGAAAACATGCTGCCATCCCGCGCTCGCTCCGGTGTCGCCCGCACGCTCAGCAAGGCGGAGATGGAGACCTATATCGACAAGGTGCTGGCCCAGCGAGGCGAAGGGGCCATCAACACCATGCGCGACGAAGCCCACAAGCTGGCCCCCGTCCTGCGCCTCCAGACGGAAATGGCTGAGCTTGACCGCCTGGTAGGTAGCCTGCTGGGCTCGCGTCCCAGCGTTGAGATGGCCGGCGCCGTTGGCCAGGCCCGTGCCTCCGGCAAGCCTTACGACGTCAAACGCCTGGAACTATTCGAAGCGCTGAGGGCTGAACTGGTCGCCCTGCCGCCGAATATCCGGGTGGCCCCTGAGCTCGACGCCGCCGGCGAGGACAACCAGGCATTTTTTGAAGCTTATTTTTCGAATTTCATTGAGGGGACGGAATTTGAAGTCGATGAGGCCGTCGACATCGTATTCCACAATGCGATCCCGATCGACCGGTCCGCCGACGCCCATCACGTTCTAGGCACCTTCCGGATCGCTTCGAACAGGCAGGAGATGGCCGCTGTCCCGGCCACTGCCGAGGAATTCGTCGCACTGCTGAAGCGCCGCCATGCCGTCATCATGGAGCAGCGCGCGGACAAGACGCCGGGTATATTCAAGGCCATCGTCAACCGCTTCGGCAACTATGATTTCGTCGAGCCGAACATGGTAATGGGCACACTGGCCCAAGGTTTCGATATCTATCGCAGCCTGTCGGGCGCTTTCGAGCGAGCCATCTTCATGATGTTCTTGGTCGCCGAGGTCCATCCATTCTTGGATGGTAACGGGCGCGTGGCCCGTCTGATGATGAACGCTGAGCTGGTAGCCGCCGGCGAGCAGCGGGTACTGATTCCCAACGTATATCGCAACAACTACTTGGCCGCCTTGCGCGCCCTATCGGTTAACGCCACACCGAATCCGCTGGTGCGAACGCTGGAATTCGCTCAGCGCTATGGCCAGGTCATCCCGTGGAATTCCTTCGACCAAGCCCGCTACGTGCTGGAGCAGACCAATGCCTTTATGAAATCTAACCTCGCCGACGAACTCGGCAAGCGTGTCAGGATGCCCAGCCCAGAACTAATGGCCGATGCCGAGGGCCGATACCCGGCCAGTAGCCGCCCCTGACGGGTAACCTTCTCCCAAAGGATGACGGCCTGCGGTTTGACGGCGCGCAGAAGTTGCGAAAGATCTCGCCCGAGAACGATAACCCGTTCTAGGGTGCCTCCGTGCCAGCCCGAAAGGCTGGCCGTCTGGGACAAAGGCATAAGCCACGTCCCGGACTCTCGATTTATGTCAAGAGAACACACGTTTAGGTTGTAGGCCAGATAATGCCTTTTTTTGGTTGATAAGCAGGTATTGTTATATCGCCATAATCTGATTTAACTTGATCTACAGTAATAATTTTGGCGTTAAATCTCAAAATCCAAAGTAATGGCTACGTTATTTGGCACAAAACAATCTATCCCTTGTCATAATATCCGGTAGAACTTTTACTATTGCTGTTGTAAACACCCGGACTGCATGGACGGATTTTCCCGACTTCACGCAGGCATTTCCGCCGCTTGTCAGAGCGGGGATGAGGCTCAGCCAACTAACTTTTAATACATCTAAGCTCAAGCTTGATATGGCCTTATACCCCTGCCATATTCGCATAGTGCGTTGGCATATGTCAGCCGAAAAACAGGCCAAGATCGCGATGTTTCAGCTTCGAAAGGTCCGCGCCCGCGGCCTTCTTCACCGATGCGATTGGGCGGATCGATCCATCCTACCAGTCAGCGTTGCTGTCTACCGGATGAAAGACGGCGACTGCCAAAGCCGAGGAAACATTGGTCTCCTATGAAGCTCATTGATGCTCCGAGAAATGCTGGTGTTGACAGGATTGAAGCTGGGGCTGGCCGTTACGGTCAGGAAGCCGTGACGAAGGAAGCATGGCACTTGGCGCCGGCCGCCAGCCATCGAAAGGTCCGCGGATAGTCAATCCGTAGACGAGATGGAGATAACTTCAATGCCGGTAGGGGACGATGCATTAACCAAATTCGTCGAGCTTTTGGAGTGGGGATGCTCGACACCGCTCTGCGAAATCAGGCAAGGTGCCGCGGCTAACAGAAATGATACCGCGGCAATGTCGGGCGCTCTTGGTTCGGCGCTGAGATTTCGATCCGCGTGCTGGAGCACTTGATGATGCCGCCCGCAATGACGCTGCCGATCATACTGTTCTCGGTCTGTGGTTTTCTGGGTCTCGCCGTTATGGCGGTAGCACTTGGAAGCTCCCGGCGAGCGACGCCGGTGCTCTACGGGGGCGCCTCAATAGTATCGCTCGTCGCTCTAATCGCTTCATTGATCCAACTCGTTGCCGGTGGTCATGTCACGCCGGGACTCACATTGCCCATGGGCGTGCCCTGGATCGGTGTGCATTTCCGCTTGGATGCGCTGTCATCGTTCTTCGTGGCCGTGATCGACCTCGGCGCCGCCGTGGCAAGCCTTTATGCAATCGGCTACGGACGGCACGAGCATGAGCCGCTGCGCGTTCTTCCCTTCTACCCGGCTTTCCTCGCGGGCATGAATTTGGTGGTTCTTGCCGGCGACGCCTTCACGTTCCTCGTATCGTGGGAATTCATGTCACTGTCTTCATGGGCGCTCGTCATGGCGCACCATCGCGACCCGGGTAACATCCGCGCCGGCTACATCTATCTGCTCACGGCAAGCTTCGGCACGCTATGTCTGCTGCTTGCCTTCGGCCTGATGGCAGGCCCGGCGGGCGGTTACACATTCGAGACAATACGGACGGCGCATTATTCAGGCTGGGTCGCTGCGCTCGTCCTGGCGCTGGTTCTGTTGGGCGCGGGGTCGAAGGCAGGCCTGGTCCCTCTGCACGTCTGGCTGCCACTCGCGCATCCGGCAGCGCCGAGCCATGTCTCGGCGCTGATGAGCGGCGTCATGACCAAGGTTGCGGTCTACGCCTTCATCCGCGTCGTCTTCGATCTGCTGGGCGAGCCCTCCTGGTGGTCGAGTATGGTCGTTCTCGCTCTGGGCGGCGTCACGGCGGTATTGGGCGTGCTCTATGCATTGATACAGCAGGATATCAAGCGGCTGCTCGCATACAGCACGGTCGAAAATATAGGTATCATCTATATCGGATTGGGTCTCGCTCTCGCGTTCCAGGCCAACGGCGTGACCGCGGGCACAGCCCTGGCTCTGACCGCTGTGTTGCTGCACGTGCTCAACCATTCGCTGTTCAAAAGCCTGTTGTTCTTCGGCGCTGGCGCGGTCTTGAGCGCGACCGGCGAGCGCGACATGGATCGCCTCGGCGGCTTGATCCATCGCATGCCGGTCACGGCTTTCACGTTCCTCGTGGGGTCGGTCGCGATTTCGGCTCTGCCGCCACTCAACGGATTCGTCTCGGAATGGATGACCTTCCAGGCAATCCTGCTGAGCCCAAACCTACCGCAGTGGGGTCTCAAATTTATGATTCCGGCGGTCGGCGCCCTGCTCGCGCTTTCGGCGGCGTTGGCCGCCGCCTGCTTTGTGCGGGGCTTCGGCATCACCTTCCTCGGCCGACCGCGCGCGCAGGCTGCCGCGCAGGCCCGCGAAACCGACCGTTTCTCGCAGAGCGCCATGCTGCTGCTGGCCCTGCTTTGCCTCTTGGCCGGCATCCTGCCCGGTGTTGTAATTGACGCGTTGGCACCGGTCATTCAGTCTCTCATTGGCGGCCGCATGCCGTTGCAAGGCAATGTGCCATGGCTGTCGATCGTGCCGATCGCGGCCAGCCGAAGCTCATACAATGGTCTACTCGTCTTTTTGTTTATCGCGGCGTCCGCTTGGATCGCCGCCCTCGCCATTCACCGCTTCGCCTCGCACGCGGTCCGGCGGTCGGCGGCGTGGGATTGCGGCTATCCCGACCCAAGCCCGCTGACGCAATATAGCGCTGGAAGCTTCTCCCAGCCGATCCGACGTATTTACGGTGCGACGATTTTCGAGGCCCGCGAGCGCATAGAGATGCCCGCGCCCGGCGACACCGGCCCGGCGCGGTTCCGCGTCGATCTCAAGGATCTCGTCTGGGATTGGCTCTATGCGCCCATCGCCGGGATCGTGAATTTTACCGCCGGCCGCCTCAACCATCTGCAATTCCTGACCATCCGCCGCTATCTCAGCCTCGTCTTCGTCGCCCTCATCGTCCTGTTGCTGGTTCTTGCTATATGGATGTGATCGTCAACCTTGCCCCTCAGGCCGGTCAGATGCTCCTGGTATTGCTGTTGGCGCCGCTGTTGACCGGGTTCGTCCGCATAGTGAAGGCACGGCTGCTGCGCCGGCGAGGGCCGCCGCTTCTCCAGCCCTATCGCGACCTCTTGCGGCTGCTTCGCAAGGAGGCAGTGTTAGCGGAGAACGCCTCCTGGCTGTTCCGCTGCGCCCCCTACCTGATTTTTGCAGGAACCTGGGTTGCCGCCGCGCTGATCCCCACTTTTGGGACAGGTCTCATGTTCAGCTGGTCGGCCGACCTGATCGCGATCACGGCGCTGCTCGGCAGCGCGCGCTTCTTCCTGGCGCTGGCCGGCATGGACGTTGGCACCAGTTTCGGCGGCATCGGATCGAGCCGTGAGGTAATGATCGCGACCTTTGCTGAACCAGCGATGATCATGATCGTGTTCACGCTGGCGCTGATCGCCGGCTCAACACAGCTTTCGACGATCGCCGGATTCATGCTATCCGGCGGCGTGGGTTTGCGCGTCTCGCTCGGTCTGGCGCTCGTCGCACTCACCATGGTGGCGATCGCCGAGAACGCCCGCATCCCGATCGACAACCCGGCTACCCATCTTGAGCTCACCATGGTGCACGAAGCCATGGTGCTCGAATATTCCGGGCGGCACCTCGCGATGATCGAATTGTCGGCGATGTTGAAGCTGCTGCTTTATGTGTCGCTCATCGCCTGCGTTTTCACCCCTTGGGGGCTGGCGCCGGACGGGGCGGGGCCGATCCCCCATTTCATTGGGATCGGCGCCTACTTCCTCAAGCTGGCCGTCGCTGGAACGCTTCTCGCGATCTTTGAGACCTCGATCGCCAAAATGCGGGTATTCCGGGTTCCGGAGTTCCTGGGCGCCGCGCTCATGCTGGGCCTCCTCGCCGCCCTGCTCCGTTTCATGTCGCGGAGCTTTTGATGGATCAGTTCGCCTTCGATGTGGCCCATCTCCTGGCCGGCGGGCTGGTCCTGATCAGCCTGACGATGCTCTACCAGGACCGGCTCTCCGCGCTCATCCGCGTGTTTGCGCTGCATGCAGTGGTGCTGGCGCTCTCAGTCGCCTGGCAGGCGGCAATCCAGCACGCCCCGCACCTTTACATCACCGCCGCGATCGCACTTTTGTTCAAGGCGATCATTATCCCTGTCTCGCTGCTGCGGATCATGAAGCAGCTCGGCGTCCACCGGGAGATCGACACTGTCGTGGGGATCGGCCCGACCATGCTGGCGGGCATAGGACTGATCGCGCTCTCGATGGTCGTGATGCTGCGGGTAACCGCGGAATCCGATCCGCTGGCGCGCGAGGATCTTGCCTTCGCGCTCTCGGTCGTACTGCTTGGACTCCTGATGATGGTGACCCGCCGCAACGTGGTCAGCCAGGTGATTGGCTTCATGTCGCTGGAAAACGGGCTGATCCTAGCCGCCACCGGTGCGAAAGGCATGCCGCTCGTCGTCGAGATCAGCGTTGCCTTCTCGGTGCTAATCGCCTTCATCGTGATCGGCATCTTTCTGTTCCGCATCCGCGAACGGTTCGACACGGTAGATGTGCAAGCCCTGGAACGGCTTCGCGGAGAAGACCCATGACCGCGCTCCCCGTCGATGCGGTCGCCGCGGTCTTGCTCATTCCAATCGGCGCGGCTGCGCTGCTGGCGGTGCTGCCGAGCTATCGTTTGTCCGCGCGGCTCAATGTGCTTGCGACCTTCCTTACCCTGCTGGCGGCCCTCTCGTTACTAGCCGTGCGCCCGGCGCCCGGACAATTTCTTCTGATCGACGATCTCAATGTCGTCTTTATCGTGCTGAATACGCTGGTGGGCTTTACGACGAGCGTATTCAGCGCCACCTATATTGCCCACGAAATCGAGGTTGGCCGCCTGACCCCCGCATCGCTGCGATTCTATCACGCGATGTACCAGGTCATGATGTTCGGCATGAATCTGGCGCTCGTATCCAACAATATCGGGGTAATGTGGGTTGCGATCGAACTCGCTACGCTCACGACTGTGATGATGGTCGGAATCTATCGAACCCCCCAGGCACTCGAAGCGGCGTGGAAATATTTCATCCTGGGCAGTGTCGGCATTGCGCTCGCATTGTTCGGAACGATCCTTGTCTATATGGCAGCTCGGCCCGTCGTGGGCGAAGGGCTCGACGGCATGACCTGGACGATCCTGGTCCGTAACGTCGCCGCTTTCGATCCGGCGCTTCTGAACGTCGCCTTCGTTTTCCTGTTGCTGGGATACGGCACTAAGGTAGGGCTCGCGCCCCTGCATGCTTGGCTTCCCGACGCACACGCCGAGGGTCCGACGCCAATCTCAGCGGTGCTGTCAGGCCTGCTCCTCAATGTCGCGCTCTACGCGCTGCTGCGCTTCAAGATTCTCCTGGCCGCCGCGCCGGGCGTGATCGCGCCCGGGCCGCTTATGGTCACGATGGGGCTAACCTCGCTTATCTTCGCCGCTTTCATGCTGTATCGACGGCGCGACATCAAACGGATGTTCGCCTATTCGTCAATCGAACATATGGGCATTATCGCCTTCGCCTTCGGCATGGGCGGGCCGCTCGCCAATTTCGCCGGACTTCTGCACATGACGATGCATAGCCTGACCAAATCGGCGATATTCTTCGCGGTCGGACATATTTCGCAGATCAAGGGGACGCAGAAGATCGCTGAAATACGGGGGCTCACGGTCACCCATCCGGTACTTGGCTGGGGATTGGTGCTCGGCGTCATGGCGATCACCGGCATGCCGCCGCTTGGCATCTTTATGAGCGAGTTCCTGGTCGTGAGCTCAACCTTCGCGCGCGAGCCGTTGCTCGCAATCCCGCTGGTGCTGGGGCTGTTGGTGGCGTTCGGCGCACTCCTTCTCCGGTTGGGCACGGTGGCATTTGGCGAGCCTCTGGGCAGCACCGCACCGGCCGAGGCGTCCTACGTGCCAATGTTCGCCCATCTCGCGCTGGTCTTCGTCGCCGGAATCTATCTGCCGGGACCGGTGGTAGTGTGGTTTCAGCATGTCGCGAGCCAGCTCGGATGAGCGTCCTCGCCGATCTGATGCGGGATGGACGCTCCGTCGAGAACCACCATCCCTGGCCCCGCACGGTTGTGGAGGAAGGCGAATGGCTACGCGCGCGTGACCTTCTCAGTCAAAGCCGATGCGCGCTGCTTGGGCTTTGGGGTGAAGCACACGCGGTTCATATGGCCATGCTGGACGAAGCAACCAACGAGATCGGTGTCATCACGATCGAGTGCCAAGATGGACGGTTCTCGTCGGTAGGCCAGGTTCACCCGCCGGCTATCCGACTGGAACGCACCATCTACGATCTGTTCGGGCTGGAGCCAACCGGGATTCCGGACAGCCGAGCCTGGCTCGACCATGGACGATGGGGCGTGCGATCGCCGCTCGGTGATCAGATCGCGAACCCGACCGGCGGGGATGCATATTTTTTTCTGCCTGCCGAAGGCGAAAGCTTGCACCAGATCGCGGTTGGCCCCGTCCATGCCGGCATTATCGAGCCCGGCCATTTCCGGTTTAACGTCAATGGCGAGGCCGTGGTCCGTCTCGAAGAGCGGCTGGGCTATGCCCATAAGGGCATCGAGGGACTCATGGCCGGCGCCAACTTGGCGCGCGGAGCGATGTTGGCGTCTCGCACTTCGGGCGACAGCGCTGTCGCCTACGGTCTCGCGTTCGCTCGCGCCGCCGAGGCAGCGCTTGGCATCGAAGTTCCCCGGCGCGCCGTCTGGCTGCGCGCTCTGATGGCAGAACTCGAGCGCCTAGCCAACCATTTCGGCGATATCGGTGCGATCTGCAACGACGCCTCCTTCGCATTGATGCTTGGACAATGCGGAATCTTGCGCGAGCATGTGTTGAGAACAGCCAACGTGTGCTTCGGACATCGCCTGATGCGAGACTGCGTCGCGCCGGGCGGCGTGACCGTCGATCCGGGAGGCGGCATCGCTCGCATTCGAGACCTCCTTGTCATGTTGCGCGGGCGATTCCCGCAACTGATCGATCTTTACGACAATACGGCATCGCTTCAGGATCGCACCGTCGGCTCTGGCGTACTAAAGCCCGAGCTTGCCCAACAATATGCCTGCGGCGGTTTCGTCGGGCGGGCATCGGGGCGAGCGTTCGATGCCCGCCGAACGCCGGGATATCCACCCTACGACAGCCTTCAGTTCGAAGTCCCGGTGCTTGATCGCGGTGACGTCGACGCACGGGTCTGGATTCGTATTCGCGAGGTTGAGCAGAGTATCGCCTTGATCGAGCAGATTATTGGCCAGTTACCTGCCGGCGAGACGCAAATCGATTTCGATCCCGCGACGGCGAACGGCCCTAAGGAAGGCATGGCGTTGGTCGAGGGATTCCGCGGCGATGTGCTCGTCTGGCTCCGACTCAACAGTAGCGGACGGATCGAGCGATGCCATTTGCGCGACCCCTCCTGGTTCCAGTGGCCTCTGCTCGAGGCGGTCATCGAGGGCAACATCGTCGCCGACTTTCCGCTCTGCAACAAATCCTTCAACTGCTCTTATTCGGGGCACGACCTATGAGACGATCATTTTTCGTCGAAGCCATCGCCAAAGGACCGCTGACCGAGATATCGCCTGGCGCGGACGACGCGGCGCTGGCGGAGCTTGCGCGAAACGTGAATGGCGCCGCGCGCAAACGACTGGGACGGAGCCTCTCGATCCGGCAGGTCGACGCGGGATCGTGCAATGGCTGCGAACTCGAAATTCACGCGCTCAGCAACGCGTTCTACGATCTGGAACGATTCGGGCTGCGCTTCGTGGCCTCTCCGCGCCATGCCGATGTGCTTCTGGTAACCGGCCCGGTGACGAAGAACATGCAGGAGGCACTCGAGCGTACGTATCGTGCGACACCTGACCCAAAATGGGTTGTCGCGGTCGGCGACTGCGCTGCTGACGGTGGCATGTTTTCAGGCAGTTACGCCTGCGTCGGAGGTGTTTCGACCGTTATTCCCGTCGATCTTCACATCGGCGGGTGTCCGCCCAGTCCGACTCTACTGCTGAGGGGCCTGCTTGCGCTCCTGGAGTTTTCAGGCGCCGGCAGTTGAATGTCGTACGAAACACACCGAATGGCCGTTGGTAAAACAACATCCCTAGGCTGGTTTAATCGTGTCAGATATGAAGTCCGAGTCGGGAAACGCAACCATCGCAGCTCGCTGTCTATAACAGCTTAAAGCAATGCCATAAAATCGAAATTTAAACTACGCCGACTGTTCGATTTGGCGTCCTATCCGCATCTTGAGACAGTACTCTTGGGAAGACGCTATCCGCTGTTCACAAAAAAGGAAGGTGGGTTAAATAGAATGCCCTTGATCGCCTGCCACGATTGTAGGCGTGCAAACTCGGCGAGGCATTTCCCATCCGATGACAATCGCCACCATTTACACATCTGCGCGAAGATTGCCGGTCGCTTTTTGAATAGCGGACGATTAGATTCGTTTGTTTAATTCCTTTATCGTCGTGGCGCTGGCTTTGGCATGCTACAAATCGCCGATGCGCACGATCTGTTCTGTAGAGATAGGTTCCTACGGCACTGTCAGGGCAAAATTGTACGTCGTCCCCAGTCCGGCTAGCGTCGGAAGATGAAAAGCCCAAACCCCTTTCGCTATTTCGACAGTTCGCCCGAAGTGATCCGGCTCGTCGTCATGAGTGCGCCGTGACAGCGCGGGAGGTGGATATGAAGTAGCAAACACCTCTCAAGCTTGCTGATCTTCGACCGGCGGCTGAGATGCCGCCCCACCGTAGGGAGCAACGGGTGGAAGGGGGCCGAAAAGCTCGACCGGGCGTCGTCGGTTGGGTGTCATAAGCAGATCGGCCCGAACTGTACCGGATACGGACCATCGGCCGTAGGCCGGGCTACCGCAAAACTCACATCAGCCATTCAGGCGACGAGAACGCGCGATGCTGAGATTTCGGAGGATGAAGACACTCCAGAAATTCGCCTCGGTACACGGCACCGTCCACAATCATTTTAATCAAGAACGTCATCTTATCAGTCGAGAACAATACAAGGCCCAACGTTCA
>PLTD01000261.1 GCA_003165335.1 Rhodospirillales bacterium
TCGCGTTTTTACACAGCCTCGGTCGCGAACCGAAATTGAAGCCGGTCCGGAAACCCGACCTTCAGGGGCCCGGCCCGGCTGACGAGACCCCACAGCTCCGAAGTGACGCGGCGAACGCCTCAGCCGGCGTCATGAAGCCGAGGCACTTGCGCGGTGTGGCGTTCATTTGGGCGGCGAGGGTGCGCAGGTCAGCAGTGTTCCGGTCGGAGATGTCCGCATCGAGCGGCAGAAAACGCCGCAGGCGGCCGTTGGTGTTCTCGACGGTGCCCTTCTGCCACGGTGCCTGCGGCGCGCAGAAGTAGGCGTCCATCCCGAGCGAGGTCTTCAGAGCCGGGTAGGCCGCGAACTCGGTGCCGCGGTCGAAGGTGACGGTCCGCCGTGCTTCAGGCGGCAAGCCGCCGAGATCCTCGGCCAGGCTGTTCATGATCGGCTTGGAATGGCGGCTCGGCTGCGCCGTCAGAACGGCGAACCGGGTCTGGCGCTCGACGAGCGAGAACACGTTGCGCTGGCCATGGGTCCTCCGGAACATCACCAAATCGCCTTCCCAATGACCGAACGAACTGCGCGCGGCGATCTCAGTCGGCCGCTCAGCGAAAGTGTTCTCGAGCGGGATCGTCACGCCGCGGGGCTTGCGCGCATAGCGCTTCCGCCGCCGGCGGCGTTGGCACGGCAGCAGCTGATACAAGTTCTGCTCACGCCCGTGCGGGCTGTAGACGAACTGGTAGATTGTCTCGTGGCTGATCCGGCCGGTGCCGTCAGTCTCGCGTCGGAGGCGGCCGGCGATCTGCTCCGGCGACCAAGCCTGCTGCAGGCGGGCGATGACGTACTGGGCCAGGTCGGGGTCCTGATGCAGCTTGCGCCGGCGGATGCGGCGCCGATCGGTGCGCGACTGGGCGGCCTGGGGGAAGTAGCCGCGCAGCCAGGGACCGTCGTCGTGCCAGTTGCGCCGAATCTCTCGATGAATCGTGGAGCGATGCCGGCCGAGCCGCTCGGCGATCCGCGGCACGGACATCTTCGCCTCGCGCAGCTGGAAAATCAGCTTCCGCTCATCCAGAGTGAGGTGGTCGTATCGTGTTCCCAAAGCTCGGATCCCGTCTCGTCGCAACCCGCTGAAAAGCTTGGCAGGTCGCACTTCAGAATGGAATCCACCGCGCTACATCCCTATTGCGTATAATTTACATTATCGGAAATTATCCGGCGTCTGGAGATCGGTCGTCGGGCGCGTTAGCCCGATGGCCTTAGCCTGGCTGGCCACGGTCGGCTGGATAGCCCTCGCGGCGTCAAGATCGGCTTTGCCGTCGGCGTCGAGGCCCTTCCTGAGTTTCGCCACGCCGCGACCGTACCTGACGCATCATCTCCAGATACACTCCCAACAACCGAACTGCTCGACGAGCTTATCGATGTGTCTAAACTATAAGCTACGGAACCGTCTGCATTTGTACTTTGTTGATTAATTTGAATTCCAGACTGATCGGCAGTCATGGACCCGGTCAGCGAATTCCATACTGATTGGACAGCGCCAGATACTGCATTAAACGCATCCCCTACATTCTGGCTAATATCGACTCCTATTCCCGCAAAATCCGCAGCCACTCCACTAAAATTGCCGTTTAACGTATCTTGAAATGCGGCAGCTAAATCCTGCCCCACTCCAGTTACAAGATCAACTCCATCGCCGACCACTTCACCAAACAGATCGACCGCCGAAATGCCGCCGATATTGGAAAGCTCGTCCGTAGCCTGCGCATAAACATAAACAGGCGTTGATGTATTCGTCAAATATTGAGAAACGTCGTCGTTTACACCACCATCCGCCAAAAGCGTCCTCACTGTGTTGACGCAATCATTGCCGGGAAGCGTATAGGGCACACCGTTAAATTGATTATCAGCAAGTAGGGACTGTGCAGAAGAATTAATTGAATCGTATTGACTTTGGGTTAGCGGGATTTCTGGAGAAAAACTGACGAGGGGATTATCCGGGCTACCGTTTGCTATGGCCAGATTTAATGTATCATTCTCGACCTGAAATCCTGAATCTGGAGCGACATTAGAGCCATAGGTTATCGATCCTCCATTTCCGTCATAGAGTGTTATATCTACATGTCCGGTCAGACTACCACTAAACTCATTTACTACGGCGTAGGGCTGTCCCATCATCTTTCTCCATATAGATTGTTAACGATCAAACTGAAATTTTACTATCCCAGATATTGTATCGTATTTTACGTTATAACCATGGACTTGATGGTCAGTTGCGCAGTCAAATATCGACCATACTGCCCGTGGCGTAAATGCTAGACCTCCTTGAACGTTTCCAAGTCGCTCGGAACTGAATGTATTTGGATCCACCAGAGCTTCACATGGATTTTGTATGACTCTATATATTCGTTTTAAATAAATGGGGTTTTTTAATATTGATTGTGATACTTTAAATGTGCCACAGCCAGAAGTTGTTCTACAATTTGTCGTCCTAGCTGGAACGGCAACCTGACATATGAGCGGGTTATTTTCCCATTCTTTAATTTGGTTAGCGGCACATGGTAATGATTTTGCGCCCATTAAGTACTTATCTGGCCCAAGATTAGATATATAATCGGTTCCTTTTTCGTCTCGAACAAATCGCCACGCTACAGCAGTCTCATATCCAAAGTCATATGCGGCACCCAAAAAGCCGCCCGTAAAATCATAACTTCTGTTTGGATAGCCGGCATTAGCAGGGTTTGATGTACTGAAAAGAAAAGATAAAGCTAATACGCTATATATGATCGTTTGATTCCATTTCTTCATTTTATCTCTCTGCTAAAATAGGATAAATTTATTACAGCTGAGCTACCTCTCCCTCAAGCTCTCCTGCCGATACCGCACGACCGGCGACAGCAGATAGCTGATCACCGTGCGCTTGCCGGTCTTGATCTCCGCTGTCACCTTCATGCCCGGCCCCAGCATCACCGGGCCGTTTTCCGTCATCATGACATCGCGATCGAGGGCGACGTGCGCTACGTAGCCGGCGGAGTCCGGCGGCTCCTTGCTGGAGTCCTTGTCCTGGCTTGAGGCGTCGTCGCTTGCGGCCGGCTTTTGTCCCGATTGGGGGTCCGAAGCGATGGCATCCCGGCTGACATCCAGCACGCGGCCATTGATCAGCCCGTAGCGGGTGAAGGTGAAGGCCTCGACCTTGATCTGGGCTTCCTGGCCGGCGCGGACAAAGCCCACGTCCTTGTTCTGGATGCGCGCCTCGACCACCAGGCCGACGCTGGTGTCGGGCGCCACCACCATCAGCTGCTGCGCCGGCGTGACCACGCCGCCGACGGTATGGACCGCAAGCTGCTGGACCGTGCCGGCGATGGGCGCCTTGAGCGTCATGAACGATACGCGGTCCGTGTCCTTGCCGGTTTCCTGAGTCAGCTCGTCCTGCTTTTGTTGCGCCGCGGCCAGGTCGCTGAGAACCGACTTCTCGAACTCCGCGCGCGTTTGCTCAATCTGGCGCTTGAGCGAGTCGCTTTCGGCGAGGGCTTCGTCGCGCTGTTGCTGGGCGGTCGGGAGGCCGTGCTGCTCCTCGATCAGATGCTCCTTGGCCGACATCCAATCGAAAGTGCTGCCGTATCCCTGGTCCTTGAGTTGGCGCCGCACGGCCTCCTGCTGTTCGGCGACGGGCAGCGACGCCGTGAGCTTGTCGATGGTTTCGGACGCCTGCGCCGCCTCGGCGGCCTTGCCCACGATCTGCTTTTCCAGGCCCGCGAGCTTGGCCTGCTCCTCGGCCGCTTGCGCTCGCGCGGAAGCCTGCGCCGCTTCTATCTCGTCTTTGGCGGCGCCCACCGGGGGATCGACCAGATCCGGCCGACCGCCGGCAATGAAACGCCGAAGCCCTTCAAGGCGGGAGACCTCCAACTGGGCCTTGACCAGATCGCCCGCCGCCTTGTCGCGGTCCGAGGAGGCCCCCACCGCATCCAGTTCGACGAGCACCTGGCCGGCCTGGACATGTTGTCCATCGGCCACTTTGATCGAGCGAACCACCCCAGTTTCAAGGGGTTGGATCAGCTTGCTGTTGCCAATGGGCAGGACTGAGCCAGGTGCGGAGGCGATGATATCGACCGTACCGACGCTGGCCCAAATGATAGCCAAGGTGACGAAGCTACAGATCGAAAGGGCCACCATTCGTGCCGCCGGAGAGGCGGGGCGTTCGATGACCTCCAACGCCGCGGGCAGGAAATCCGTCTCGTGGTAGGGATGCGCGTCGCCCAGTCCGAGAGCCGGTTGTAACCGGGCCCAGGGTCGCAGCGGCTGGACGTTAGACGGCTTCATGCAGGACCTCTCCGGCTTGAACCCGATGCAGCGCCGCGTAGCGCCCGCCCTTGCGCAGCAGTTCGTCGTGGGTGCCCTCCTCCACGACCCGGCCCCGTTCGATGGTGATGATGCGATCGGCCGTGCGCACCGTCGAAAGCCGGTGGGCGATGACCAGCACAGTCCGACCTTGGCAGATCAGGCGCATGTTTTGCTGAATCGCGCGCTCGCTCTCGTAGTCGAGCGCGCTGGTCGCCTCGTCGAAGATCAGGATGCGCGGATTACCAATGAGGGCGCGGGCGATGGCTATACGCTGGCGTTGGCCCCCGGACAGGGACGCGCCGCGCTCGCCGACCATGGTGTCGTAGGCTTCGGGGAGCTCCGCAATGAACTCATGGGCGCCGGCGAGCCTGGCGGCCTCTAGGACCGGTTCGATCGGCATAGCCGGGTTGGCGATGGCGATGTTCTCCCGGATGGTCCGATTGAACAGCACGTTTTCCTGCAGCACCACGCCGATCTGGCGGCGCAGCCAGGCCGAGTCCACCATCGTCAGATCGATGCCATCGATCAGCACGCGGCCCGATTCCGGCACGTAGAGGCGCTGAACCAGCTTGGTCAGGGTTGATTTGCCCGAGCCGGACGGCCCGACAATGCCGACCACTTGGCCGGCGCCGATTTCAAGATCGATCTGGTTGAGGACCGCTTGCCCGTCGAGCCGGTAGCGATAGACCAACCGGTCGAAGGTGATGTGGCCCTTGATCGGCGGCAGGGCGGACCGACTCTGCTGGCCCGACAATTCGGACGGCGCGTTCATGATGTCGGCCACGCGCGCGATGGAGACGCGCGCCTGCTGGAAATCCTGCCACATCTGGGCTAGGCGCAGCACCGGCTGGGTGACGCGCTGGGACAGCATGTTGAAGGCGCAGAGTTGCCCGACCGTCATGTCGCCGCGCATGACGGCGTGGGCTCCGAACCACAGGACCGCGCCGGTGGACAGCTTGCTGATCAGCTGCACCGTCTGGCTGGCCCAATTGCCAAGGTGAGCGGCGGAAAAGCTGGCGCCGACATAGCCGGCGAGCTGATCCTCCCAGCGCCGCTCCATCTGGGGCTCGATGGCCATGGCCTTGACCGTTTCCACGCCGGTGATGGCTTCGACCAGAAAGGACTGGTTTTCGGCCGTGCGGCGGAACTTGTCGTCGAGCTTGGCGCGGAAGGCGGGCTTGATCAGCAGGATCAAGCCCGCATAGAGCGGGAACGCCGCCATGACGATGCCGGTCAGCACCAGGCTGTACCAAGCCATGACCGCCAGGAAGACGAAGGTGAAAAACAGGTCCACGACCAGGGTCAGGCCCGAGCCGGTGATGAACTGGCGGATGTTCTCCAGCTCGCGCATGCGCGCGACCGTTTCGCCCGCTCGGCGCGATTGGAAATAATTGAGCGGCAGCGAAATGAGCTTGCGGAAAAGCCGCGCGCCCAACTCCACATCGAGGCGATTGGTGGTGTGGGAGAATATGTAGGTGCGCAAGCAGCCCAGCAGGGCCTCGAACACCGAAACCGTCACCAGCCCGATGATGAGAACGTCCAGCGTCGTGACGCCGCGGTGCACCAGCACCTTGTCGACGATCACCTGGAAAAACAGGGGCGAAACAAGCCCAAGCAGCTGAAGGAAGAACGACGCCACCAGCACTTCGGTTAGGATGCGCCGGTATTTATGCACGGCCGTGACAAACCAGCTCATGCCAAAGGGCCGGCCCAGATCAGAAAGGCTCAGGCGCTTGGTGACGAGGAGAAGTTGTCCGCTCCACCGATCCAGAAATTGCTCGGCTGGCTCGAGCGCAAGCTTTCCAGTCGCCGGGTCCTGGACCAGCGCCTTGCCGTCTCCCACCCCCGCCAGAACGACGAACTGGCCCGTCTTTAGCTTGGCCAGAACCGGGAAGTGGGTCTTCTGGAGACGCGCAAAGGTAGTGGTTACAAAGGAAGCCCGCAGACCCTCCGACTTGGCGCAGCGCACCATGTCCAAGGCGTCGATGGGTTGGCCCGATTGGCAGAAGCGATGCCGGATTTGATCCGACGTCGTCGCTATCCCATTGAATCGCAGCATCATCACAAGCCCTTCCAGGCCTGTGTCCAGTCCAAGCTCAACGGTCGAGGGCTCGGAGCCGCTGCTCGCCCGCTCTCCTCCCTTGATTATCATTATACAACCTTAGGGGCTGCGGCGTTCTGTCTACACGCAGATCATAAGCTTCACCGCATGCCAACTGATTTTTTGTGAAAGGCAGATGACGAGCGGTCTGGTCCAGCGCTTGGGACGCCCGAAGCGGGTCTCCGAAAGCGAACACCGGATTCCCGAAACCTCAGGATGATGGACGAAATCGTCGGCCACCACGATCTCGCTTCGTTCTCTGGAAAAACTCAATCGTTTTTGGGAGGCTTCATTGGCAGCCGGTTGATTTCCGGATGAGTTTTCGGAGGCCCAAAAATGCCGATTTTCGACGAGGTTTTCGGAGTCGCGAAATCCATGCTCCCCAGCACGCAGCCTCCGCCAAGGA